>CAZPWZ010000333.1:0-3531 GCA_964590675.1 uncultured Draconibacterium sp. | reverse complement strand
ATCGTAGCGGTATCGATTTTCAGGCTTTTACCGCGATTGATGATATCCAGGGCGCGTTTCATGTTCATCGGGATCTTCAGATGCCGGGCAAGCCCGTTCCCCGAACCAGCGGGAATAATGGCAAGCGCCGTATCTGTTCCTACAAGTCCCGCCGCCGTCTCATTCACGGTACCGTCACCACCTACTGCTGCAACAATATCCACTCCGTCGGCTGCAGCTTTTTGGCTTATCTCCGTGGCGTGACCCGCAAAATCGGTGTAAACAAACTCCGGGCTATACCGTGCCTTGTCTAACCGGTCTTTGATAGACTGCACCACACCCGTTTTTCTCCCGATACCGGATATGGGATTGATGATAAACAATATGCGCTTCGCTGATATATCCCCGGTCATCAAAAAAATCTAAAATCCAAAATCGTAAATCGTAAATTCACTCGCCCCGTGTCCCGTGTTTTGTCCCGCGTCCCTTGTTTTGTCCCGTGTCCCGTTTCCCGTTTTTTCGTCAATCGTCAACCGTCATCCTGTTCTCGATCAGCCTGTTGTTATACTGCTGGATGTAGGCCTTGATAAAATGCTCCAGCCTGCCCTGAACCTCCTTTTCCCTGCCAACAAGGTTATTCTTCTGCAAGGGATCTTTGCCGATATTGAACAGTGCCGTGCTTCTTGATCCATTGAATTCAAGGTAATAACCATCCTTCATCAGTCCGTATAATCCGCTGATGTAATGAATGGAAAAGTGCTGCCTGTTGGAGATGGTATCGAAAAGATCTCCACCGAAAGCAAGATAACTTTTATCAAATCCAAGGTAATTGAGAACCGTAGGCATAATGTCGGTTTGCTGCGCGATCACTGCTGATCTTCCTTTCAGTTCTGATCCTGGTTTGAAGAACAGCAGCGGGATGGCGTACTGGCCAACATCGGACTGGTAGTATGGATAATAGCCCTCGGAAGTGTGATCTGCGGTTATTACGAAAAGTGTGTTCCTGTACCAGGGCATATGCTTAACCGTATGAAAAAATTTCGCCAGTGAAAAGTCAGCATACATGACACTCTTCTGGATCGGCAGTTTTCCGGAGCGGAAAATATTTACATATTTCCCCGGAACATGATATGGATGATGCGAGGATAAGGAGAAAAAAGCAGCAACAAAAGGTTGTTTGGTCCCGTTCAGCGTTTTAGCGGTAAACTGATAGAATTCCTCATCCCTGATACCCCATTTGCCATCGTAGTCTTTTTCATTGTTGTATTCAGTCCTTCCATAATAATTGTCAAACCCGACCAGTTTCGTATAGGAATCAAAACCCATGGTTCCGTTCGTACCTCCGTGAAAAAAAGCAGTTGTATATCCCCTCGGTTTAAGCAGACCTGCAATACTTGTGAATTTTCCTGCTGCATAACCCGACTGGGTGAATGATTCATTCATCAGGGAAGGAATGGCCGATAAAATGGCAGGAATTCCCTGAATGGATGTCTTTCCGTTGGCAAATGCATCAAAATACATACTATGGCGGATCAGGGAATCAAGGAACGGAGTAAAACCCTGGTAACGTCCATCTTCAAGTGAGCGATTCAGCGACCCGATGTGTTCACTCGAAACACTCTCGAGCATGATTATCATCACGTTCAGTCTTTTAAATCCCGTTGAGTTGCCTTGATGGACGGGATTATATACTTTATTGAGATCGCTTTCCTTCTTATAGACGGTGATGGTCTTCAGGGTCTCCTTGTTGATCGTTTTTGCAATCGAAAATGGTGAATTCAGCACCAGCGGCATATTTTTAGCCGAGGTGTAATTCCCAGCGGTTACCAGCCCGATGGGCCTGAGCTGAAGTCCGCCCCTGATGCCAACAACCGAAATTGTGCAGATTACCAGGAAGACAAAAGTATTAATGATAAGAAATTTAAAATCAATACCTTTTTGCTTTGTACCCGATGAAGTCACGGAGAACCGGGTGCCAACAAAAATCAGGATGGCCACAAACAGGATCCATATGAGGGCAACGTACCAGAAATCAAGGATAAACTGGGGAACAAGTACTTGAAAGTCGCCTCCTACGCCGAAGTACTGGAATATATCTCCCGTAAGTCTCTTGAGTGTAAATCTGAAATAAATGGTATCCCCGAAGTTGGTCATCAGCGCAAAGGAGTTGATCAGGTAGAAATATCCGTTGGCGATTCCCTGATAAATCCTGTTGTACCTGAATTTGAAGGGGACGGTGTTCATCAGGATAAAGGGTGCATTGATGATCAGGGCAGCCGACAGGTCAAACCGGAGTCCGATGACAAACAGTCGCAAAGCCTCCGGAAGAGCCAGGTTTGAAAAATATCCAAGGTTGAAAACATAAAAAAGAATGCGGGATAAGAACAGGAGCACCAATACCAGGAGAACTTTCAGTACCGTCACGGCCACTATGTTCCCATGGAACCACTTCCCTCCTTTGCGTGAGCCAGACCCGCTTTTCCTGCCTGAACCTCTTGACGCACCTGATTTTGAACGGCTACCTGATTTTCGACGCATATTTTTCGGGTAAAAAAGAACTGCAAAAGTAAGTCAATCGGGCAATTATTTGGAATATGTTTTGAAAAAATCATACCAGTCCTGAACCCGCCGATCGGTAAGCCTGCAAGCCTCCAGGACAATTCTCCCGGCAGCCACCGAATCTTCCAGTGCGTCATGGTGCCTGAATGCAATGCCAAGGTGGTTTGCCACGTTAGCGAGATTGTACCCCCCTTTTGAAAACTGGCTCCATGTCTGGCGCACAATCCTTGATGAATCAAGCCAGTACGTGTCGATCGGGTTCAGGTTAAAACGGGCATAGGCCCTCTTGAAGGCATTAAAGTCGAACTGGGTGTGGTGGACGACAATATTTGCAGACATTATTTTCCGGAGAACAGGATACACTTCATGGAACGAAGGGGCTCCCTTCACCATTTCTTCCGTAATTCCGTGAACCCGGATGTTGGTCCAGTGAAATGAGCTCCGCGGATCAAGAAGCGATTCCCAGGTATCAACCAATTCCCCGTTTTCAAACATGCCAATCCCGATCTGGCAAATACTCGCCGCATCATAATTGGCTGTTTCGACATCAAGGGAGAGAAATCGCATGTCATAATTATCAGTTAGCTAAATTAACAATTTGAATGAACTTATTTATCGGGGAGAATTCATTCCTGGCGTTGCCGAAAATTTCCTAATTTTGGCTGTTTATTTTTTAACATTAAGCTACGTTTATCATGGGAGCAATTGCTACAGCAGGTAACAAAGGCAAAGGAGTTCGTTCCGATTGCTTTGTCACCCTCGAACTTAACGATCAGGGCGGGATTCAGCTTCAAATTGAATCGAAGGTAGCCGTCATGTACGGCGACGATATACGGAAGAATGCATCGGAAATACTGGAGTTTTTCGGCATTACACATGCATCGCTGAAAATCGAAGATTCAGGGGCATTGACACTGGTCATGGCCGCGCGTCTTGAAGCCGCCATAAAAAAGCTCATAACCACGGATAAAGTATGGCTGCCGCCCATCCTGG
>CAZPWZ010000332.1:0-3590 GCA_964590675.1 uncultured Draconibacterium sp. | reverse complement strand
CCAAAAGTATTGGCCCACTCCGAAAAGTCCGGACAATTGATTCCGAGCGAAGCCAACGGATCCTGAACTCAAAGGCTCCTGAGCGAATCGAAGGATGCAATCACCAGTTAATGAAGACACAAAATAATTTTTCAATCTGAATCAGGGTAATCGATCTGTTAGGTGTATTATCATCAGGAAACGAAAAAATCAATCACTTAAATCTATATCTCATGAAAACAAACAACCTGTCCCGCTTCACATTCCTGCTCTTTTTAGTTATCGGGCTCTCACTGGCCGGATGTAAAAAAGATAAAAACACGGATCCTTCCGACGATTCATCATCGCTGCAACAGTTGTCAAAGGATGAAGAATCTGTTGAAGCCGCATCGGATGAATCGATGAATGATGTCAATTTCTTCCTCGCCAATGGAAATCTCAAATCGACCAACCTGCTGCCATGTAATGCTACGGTTGATTCAACAGCCGTTGTCAACGACACCATCACCATTTATATTACCTATGATGGGCTCAACTGCAGTGGCACCCGGTTCCGTACGGGCCAGGTTCAGATCAGGAAGCATGTTGGCACCCAGTGGTACCAGGCAGGCGCCACCGTGATGATCAGGCATATCAATTTCACGATTACGAAGGTCTCGACGCAGAAATCAATCACGCTGAACGGCGTCAAGATACATAAAAATGTCAGCGGAGGTGTCATCTGGCAGCTTGGCAACGGGATCAATGCCATTGTTCACCGCACCCGGGGTCATGTGAATGTGACTTTCGATGATGGTACTACTAAAACCTGGAATGTGGCCCGTCAGAAAACATATACCGGGAATCCGCCGGGGAACCTCGTCCTCACCACCGATGGATTTGGTTCAGTTGGTGAATATGACAACCTTGTGGTTTGGGGAACAAACCGCCAGGGAGAAGCTTTTTACACCCAGATCATCGAGCCCATTGTTCATCGCCAGGTTTGCTCCTGGGACCCGGTTTCCGGCATAAAGAAGCATGCCATCCCGGCCGATGCAAAAAGCGCCACACTCACATTCGGATTCGACAGCAACAACCAGCCCATCTCAGGTAACGAATGTCCCGCCAAATTCAAACTTGACTGGCAGCGTAACAATAATTCAGGAACAGTGTATCTCTGGTTATAAAAATTGGAACAGAAAAACCCTGGGTGATCAGGAGAAAATCTTACATCAAAGCGAAACGAGGCTGCCAATTACGACAGCCTCGTTCCGTTTGCAGACCTGAACCTGGAGCTGCAAAGAAAATCATTCATAACAACCGATATACCTTGAAATGACCATCCGCTGAATTTCCGAGGTGCCTTCCCCGATCTGGAGCAACCGCTGATCGCGGTAAAAGCGTTCGATATCGTAATCTTTCATCAGGCCATAACCGCCGTGAAGCTGAACAGCTTCGTCGGCAACTTCACGGGCAATTTCCGAACAGTATAGCTTTGCCATCGCCGCCTCCTTGGCATAAGGCTGATCATTTGATTTAAGCCATGCGCCCTTGTAAAGGAGATTCCGCGCCAGCTCGATCTTGGTCGCCATGTCGGCCAGTTTGAAGGCATTGATCTGGAACTGGGCAATGGGCTTGCCAAACTGCTTGCGGCTCCTGGCATAGGTCATGGCCATTTCAAATGCTCCCTGGGCCAGTCCGAGCCCCATGGCACCGATGGCAAGCCGGCCGCTATCGAGCGTGCTGAGCATGATCTTTGAGCCTTCACCGCGTTTGCCCAACAGGTTCGATTCAGGAACCCTGCATTCATCAAAGAACAGCTGTGCCGTATCCGATGCCCGCCACATCATTTTGTCATGCATGGGTATACGTTTGAAGCCCGGCGTATCGGCATCAACCAGGATCGTGGAAAACTCCTTTTGGCCGTTGGTTTCACCTGAAACCACCTGAACGGTCGCTCCCTTGTTGATGGATGAGGCCCCGTTGGTAATGAATATCTTGGACCCGTTGATGATCCAATGACCGTCCTCAAGCCGTGCCGTGGTCTTGGTGGCGCGTGAGTCGCTGCCCGCATCAGGTTCAGTAAGTCCGAAAGCCCATAATGCATCACCGGTTGATAACATGGGCAGGTATTTCTTTTTTTGTGCATCGGTCCCGTAATTCATGATCGGACCGATTCCCAATGAAATGTGGGCCGCCAGCGTAGCTGCCTGCGAACTGTCGACCCGTGCCATCTCCTCAACGGCGATCACATAGGCAAGCGTGTCCATATCAAGGCCGCCAAATTCAGGCGGCGTGCGTAATCCAAAAAACCCGAGTTCCCCCATTCTCCTGGTCAGGGAGACGGAAAATTCACCCTTCTCATCCAGTTCACGGGCCAGGGGTTTAACTTCGCGTTCGGCAAAATCACGAACGGTCTTGCGAATCATATTGTGTTCTTCAGTCAGGTACATCGTGCTTTGTTTTTAAGGGTGTAAGTTATTTTCGGTTTTAAGTTTCTGCAAATCATCTGATTTTCGGTCATTCATCCGGATCATCCAGGAATATTTCAGATGCAACCTGGTAGGCTTCCAGCAAGACGGACTGATCGATATTCAGCGGGAATTTATTTCTTGCTGCATAGCTGATTAGGTTTTCAGTTTTCAGGTTTCCCAGAAGCTCCTTTCCTGCCATAGGACAGCCGCCCCAGCCGTTGATCACGCCATCAAAACGCCTGCACCCGGCCATGTAGGCCGCATTCACCTTTTCGAACCAGCCATTGTTCGACGTATGCAGGTGGAGGCCGAATTCAATGTCGGGGAACATCGGTATCAGGGTCGCGTAAACACGGGAGATCAGTGTTGAATCGATTTCAATCGAGACATTCGAAAGCGGGATGGTCCTGACTCCCGCCTGGTGGAGTTTGCCTACCCAATCAGCCAGGATGCCGATACTCCATGGGTCGCCATACGGATTTCCGAAGGCCATGGAAATGTAGATCACAGCCTCTTTGCCGCTTTGTTTACATAGGCTGGTTGTCAATGCGGTTGTTTCCAGTGATTTGTCCACCGTCGAATTGACATTGTGTTTCAGAAAAGTGGGTGAAAAGGAAAATGGATAGGAGATGTGGGTAATCCCATCGACCGCCGACAACATTTCCGCCCCGCGGGCATTCACCGCCAGGAACATGACATTGGAAGATACTCCGGCGAGATCAAGCTCTTTGAGAACATCCAGCGAATCGGCCATCTGCGGTATCAGCCTGGTTGAAACAATACTGCCTACCTCTACGGTATCAAAGCCGACTCTCAGGAGATGGTTGATGTAACGAACCTTCTCCCCGGTGGGAATGATGCGTGAAAATCCCTGCATCCCCTCTCGCGGTGATTCAATAATTTTGATCATCCTTTGCCGGTTAGGGATTTTGGGATGCGGCCATTCTTGATTGCTTCCGATCGCAGGCGGCGACCGACGATCCGTTCAACCATCGAGCCGATCTCCAAAACCTTGTCAATGTCGAGCTGGGTATCGATGCCCATCTCATCCATCATTACCACCATACCCTCGGTGGAAACAAGCCCCACCAGGGTTAGATCTTTGCAATAATAGCTCCCCGTCCGCGAAACAGGCAGCCAACCTACGAAACTCTCCCC
>CAZPWZ010000331.1:0-3614 GCA_964590675.1 uncultured Draconibacterium sp. | reverse complement strand
CATTGAATCAACAACCAATCCGAAAGAACCGGTTTTAACATAATGATCGTTGATCTCATGATCCTTGCTTCCTTGTTCCAGGTATATTCCACCCCATTGTCCCGGCAGATCCTTGTAAAAGGGATCCATCCTGTCTCCCTGGAACCTCACCGGATGTTCGAGATTCCCCGGAATCTTCAACGTTGATTGATAGGATATTGCCATATAGGCATCCATGTGAAAATAGACCTTGCACCCGGGCATTATGGTGAGGGATGAATTGGTGTCAATACGAATGGATTCATATATCACATGGGCTTTCAGGCTGTCCCATATGACATTTCCCGACAGGGTGGCCTTCCGGTAAAAAATGGCATCCTTCCCCCAGGCAACAAGCTTGACATTTTGCGTACTGCCGTTGGTGACAAACCCGATTGAATCGCTTACAATAAACGGGGTGTTCTGGTTGTGTGGGTCGACCGTGACACGAACAAAAATATAAATGCTGTCACCCCCCGGGATTTCAACATCCGATGCATTGATGGCCGGAGTGCCGTTGATATTTAAACGGTAGGAGGAGGCCTCGCCGGAAGCCAGCCAGATACTGGATATGCTGACCTTATTCTTGTTCGGATTATAGACAATGAGGCGTTTGGTGATAGATCCGACGGTGGGAAAAACGGTATCAAAAAACACAGTATCCGTTGAAAAGGAGAGTTGCAGGCCCGGACTCATATCAACCTTTTCCTTCTTCCGGCAGGACCCGGCAAATAGGGATAAAAAAACTATTATTAACAGTAAAAGTAAGGTGTTGGAGAACCGGATCATAGGTGGATTTTAAGCCTGCAAAATTAAGGAATTATTAACTTTTATTTAGTCTAACGAAGAAAGCCGGGAAAATTGTACCTTTGCAGATCAATTTTTTTACCCTATATTTGAAAAATCGTCAGGAAAATCAAGCAAGATGAGTTATATAAATTTCGATAAAACCCAGCTGGTAAATTTAGAATACTCCTTAAGCCGTGAGTTGTTACGATCCAACAGGGCAGGATCTTATGCAAATTCGACCATCGTGAATTGCAATACGCGGAAGTACCATGGAATGCTTGTTACCCTTCAGCCCGGAATTGATCATGAGAACCACGTACTGCTTTCCTCCCTGGACGAAACTGTCATCCAGATGGACGCTGAATTTAACCTTGGCATGCACAAATATCCCGGCGGGGTTTATAATCCCAAAGGGCATAAATATCTAAGGGATTTTTCTACTGAACCCTATCCGAAGATGACCTACCGCGTAGGCGGAGTGATTCTTACCAAAGAGATGGTGTTTACGACCCGGGAAGACCGCATGCTCATAAAATACACCCTGGTTGATGCGCATTCTCCTACAAAGCTGAGACTGAAACCCTTCCTCGCCTTTCGAAATATCCATTCGCTCAGCAAGGAAAATATCTTTGCCGATAAAAAATATGAAAAGGTGCCGCAGGGGATCAAAGTCCGGATGTACCAGGGTTATACCGACCTTTTTATGCAGCTTTCAAAGGAATGTGAATATACCCATGTACCCGACTGGTATTACAGTATTGAATACCAGGAAGAAATGGAAAGGGGATATGACTACAAGGGGGATTTTTAATTTCCAGGCTTTTTGGAGTTCGATATAAAAAAAGGGGAAAGCGTTTATTTTGCCGCCGGAACCAAGGAACTGAATCCTGCTTCAATGAAGCGCACTTTCAACGCTGAACTTGAAAAACGGATCCCGCGGAATAATTTCGCCAATTGTCTTACCAATGCCGCACAGCAGTTCATTGTCGGGAAGGGAAAAAATACCGAAGTGCTGGCAGGATTTCCCTGGTTCGGGCGATCGGGACGCAGCACATTTGTTTCACTTCCGGGGCTTACACTGGTAAACGGGGACTTTGCAACCTGCAAGGCTGTGATCGACACCATGGTAAGCGAGATGAAGGGGCCCCTCTTTCCTAACATTGGTTCCGGAAACAATACAACCTATGATTCTGCCGATACGTCACTCTGGTTTTTCTGGACACTGCAGCAATATGCCGCGTTTACCGGCCTGAATAAGGAGATATGGAAGGAATACGGTAAAAAAATGAAAACCATCCTGGATGGGTACCGTCATGGCACCGAGTTCAACATCCATATGGATACGGATGGACTGATATATGCAGGTTTACCTGGTATGGCGCTGACCTGGATGGACGCCGTTGCCCACGGCAAACCGGTGACTCCCAGGATCGGCAAAGCCGTAGAAATTAATGCCCTGTGGTATAACGCCATCCAATTCAGTCTTGAAATTGCCCGTGTTGCAGGTGATAAAGCATTTTGCAAAGATTGGGAAGATATCGCGGCTAAAATCCCTGATGCGTTCCTCGAAACCTTCTGGAGTCCCGAAAAACGCTACCTTGCCGATTATGTTGATGGCGCTTACAAAGATTGGGCAGTCAGGCCCAACATGGTGATCGCGGCTTCACTGCCGTATAGCCCTGTTCGCGAAGACATCCGGAAAGAGGTATTAAGCCGGGTGAAGCAGGAGTTGCTTACCCCGCGTGGATTGCGCACGCTGAGCCCCAAGAGCCCTGTTTATAAAGGATCCTATTCAGGAACCCCGTCTGAACGTGAGTCGGCCTATCACCAGGGAACTGTTTCACCGTGGTTGCTTGGTCATTTTATCGAGGGGTACATTGCCATCCACGGCAAAAGCGGCATCTCTTTAATTAAATCACTGTATAATGGATTTGAAGCTGTTATGACGGAACATGGCATTGGCACCATCTCTGAAATTTATGATGGCGACCCGCCACACACCGCCAGGGGGGCCATTTCCCAGGCATCATCTGTGGCAGAATTGCTTCGGATCGATTATCTGATAAAAAAAAATAGCTAGTTTTTACGATCTTAAAAACATCGTAAATCATAAATCGTAAATCTGAATAGTAATGCGTGTTTTAATGTTTGGGTGGGAATTCCCCCCGCATATTACCGGAGGATTGGGTACCGCCTGTTTCGGGCTGACAAAAGGCCTGGTCAAGCAAGGTGTTGAGGTGATCTTCGTTGTTCCCAAAGCCTTTGGAGATGAAACCAAGGATGGATTCAGGCTGTTGAATGCCAGTGATGTCACCCTTGATTTCACACAAAAGTGGACCAGGGAACACTGGGACAGGATACAGTTTATGGAAATCGGGTCAAACCTTGTACCATATCTCGATCCCGAAGAGTTTGAGATGGTGGTCAACAGGGACCAGCTTACCGACAAACAGGATATTCAGTCGGTGTTTTCGAAGCAATACAGGTTTTCCGGAAAGTACGGTCCAAACCTGATGCAGGAGGTCTCAAGGTACGCTTTGGTGGCATCATCTATCGCTACCGGGAATACCTTTGATGTTATCCATGCGCACGATTGGCTGACCTATCCGGCAGGAATTGCCGCAAAAAAAATCACCGGCAAACCGTTGGTCGTTCATGTCCATGCTACAGAATTTGACCGGTCGGGCGAACATGTGAATCAGCCTGTTTACGATATTGAGCGGCAGGGCATGACATAGGCCGACCTGGTAATCACGGTGAGTAACCTTACAAGTCAGATCGTGATGGAGAAATCTGGCATAGCGCCC
>CAZPWZ010000330.1:0-3614 GCA_964590675.1 uncultured Draconibacterium sp. | reverse complement strand
TTCGGGTGGTACCTTTCTCTGGCTTTTAATCCATTTATCATATTTGTTGCCAAAGAATTTGGTGAATTCACTGTAAGTAAAATCGCCCCAGAGAGAATTTCCCGCTTTGATGATCAATTTCCCCGTATCGGCCTTGCCCGGGATGGGAAAATTCATATCAACCGAATTAATTGCGTTGGAATCACCGGTCAGGGAAGGCTCCTCATCGAACAGGAAACAGTTTTGATCGCTTTTGCTGACCAGTGGCAATACATCGTTTTTTGCCGCGGAATAGGCTGCCAATGGAAGAACAGGGGCCTCAATGGAATGAATGTTGCCATGACGGTCGGGAAGTACCTGGACCGTGTCAGGGTGATTTACAATCCATAATTCCGCAAGATTGACATGCTGGATTTCGGCCAGTTCATTGGAGATCTTCAGGGTATACCGGTTGCCGCATGGCTCAATGGCAGGCAGTGGTAGGAAATCATGGCGTTCGAGTGAGGAATAGACCGCCCCTCCGAATATCTCACCGGTAAAAATGAAGCCATCCTTATTTTGAACATACACGTAGGGACAGGATGTAGCTGCGATAATTATGGCGGCAACACCTCCCACTATAACCAGGGAGGTTGCGACTGCCAGGATCCATTGTGTATTTGTTTTCCCTTTATCTTTCAGGTAAGTTTCGACTTTGGAAATTTCGGAGAATCTGATGGAGATGCTGTCTCCAGCTTTATAGTTGATATAGAACGGATTGTCAACATAAAGGTGTACCTGGTCCAGGGTGATGGCCTCTTTTGATTTTTTGTATCGCATTGAATTGTCACCTGCATTATTTTTTATTGTTATTCGTGAATTAGGTACGCTGAGCAAGCGCCCCGATAAACGGTCATCCGCGATCTCCGCCTTTTCCAGGTGCCAAACCCAATTTTCCCAGTGCAGGATCAGGTATTTATTGTTGAATTTGGCCCAGCGTAAATCTTCTGCAGTAACGGTTTTTTTTGTACTCACCTTGTAATAAAGGCATCCGCTGAACATGAGAATGGAGAATAATCCCAGGATTGACAAGACAAGGGATAGAAACTGGCAGGGCGAAATTTGGAATTTCTTTTTCATATGATTTGGGTTAACCAAGTGAAATCATGAATGCCGTTTTATTTCTGAAATCCAATTCCCAGGTTGAGCCTGAAAACCTTGATGTTATCGGTGTAGATTGTCGTATAAGGGTTTGATGGCTGCCCTGCATAGTGTGCATCATGGGTGTAGGAATATTTGCATGTTCCATATTCAAACTCCGCAGTCAAAATAATCTGGATCAGTTTGTTCACTGCAATCCTCAGGCCCATGCCCGGGGACAGGTATATGCCTCCGTTTTCCAGCTTATAGCTGCTCGTATTGATATAAGCATTCCCACTGTGATTTTGGTACTTGCTTTTAGGGGAAAGCAAAATATTGTAGCCGATATCAAATTTAAGGAACGGGGCAATCCTCCTGTTTGATAAATGGGTTCTGAGATCGAGAAAGAGAGGCAGGAACGAAATATTCTCCAAATCAGCATAATAATATAACGAAAGATCGGCATTGTAGTAGGATATGCCAAGACCCGCACAGAATCCAGGCACGAACTGAAACCCGCTGATGGTTGTGAATGCGCCTAACCACCAGTTCCCCGAGGCCTCGAGATAACCTGAATATAAAGATGTTTCAGTTATATTGAAAAAACTTTGGTCCCTGATGAAATAAACGTATCTCCCTTTGACAGTTTTTGCAATATCTTCATATGATTCAGGGCTTTTTATAATTAAAAGGGTGTCATTCCCCGCTTCGATCTCATAAGCATCTCTCCGGGAGAGCGATAAATGATTTAGAACAGTGCTATTTTCACCAATTACCTTTACATAATAGGCTCCAGGATTGATATTGATGATACGGATCGTATCGCCGAAGTTGAGTTTGGTCAAAAAAATTTCGTTCAGATAGAAGGACCCTTTCATCGTGGACACGACCACAATAATTCCCTTGGAGCGGGCAATCTGTGCTGAGGGATCAGGTTTTGACAGGACTTGTCCCTGGATTGACTGGAGACAGACGATGATAAAAAACAGAGCCAAAGCCACAAACATTTTTTTCATGGTGTGCAAGGCTTAAACTTCATTACAAAAATACTGCAGCAAACAGGGGAATCAAAATTGATTTTTGCTACTCATTCAATCACTTTTTGCAGAAAATAATATTAACCCAAGTTCTCACCGCGTCATAGTCCGGCGTAGACTTGATGTTGCTTTGCACGAAAAAAAATACAATGGTTTTAATCAGCGCTGCTGTTTTTCCTTACAGGTAGAAGGTACACAATCATTCTACTGCTTGCCCTGTCCTGCCTGCAAATGTTTCAATAGCTGGCTGATATGGATGTCCGTTGCACATTTAAAGTGTGTCTCAGGGCATGCCTGGTGTCCATGGAGTCCGCATGGCCTGCAAGGGAGTTTCTCCATGACTTCAACCACCCGGGAATCATCTGAAAGCGGTCCGAACCCGAACTCAGGGACCGTGGAGCAGTAAACAGCTGTTACGGGTGCATTTACCGCTGATGCCAGGTGCATCGGGGCTGAATCGTTTGTGAAATTCATCCGGGCATCCAACATCAGGGCGGCTGACTGCAGGAAGGTAAGTTTTCCTGCCAGGTTCTGAATTCGTGGATGGACTGCCTTCCGGATCATGTTTTCGCAAAGCAGCTGATCGGCCTGAGAACCAAGCAGGTAAATTGTTTCTTCCTGCGGAATGTTGTTGATGAGATCGACCCATTTTTCCGCGGGATATTGTTTTGTAAACCAAAGCGAAGCCGGTGAAATGGTATAATACCGGCCTGTTTTCATGGGCGACACATGATGCAGATCGGCAGGCGAAGGGTAGATCCGCGGCCTGACCTCCCTGTCATCAGTGATCTCCGTGATGAGCGATAAATTCCGCTTTATCTCATGCACCCCTTCCTTGATATTATGCGGTATTTTCTTTGTAAAGAAGATTGACAGTGGATTTTTATCAAAACCGATCCGCATGCCTGCACGCGAAAATGCCGTCATCAATCCTGTGAGGAAAAACCGCTGCATATTCACAACCAGGTCATACTTTGTATGCCAGACGCGGTGCATCAGTTTGTCGAAATTAAGGTATTTCCCGGATTTTTTATCCCAGGCAAGCACTTCATGCAGAAACGGGTGACCTTCGAACAGGCTTTCCGTGCCTTTATTTACCAGGATGTCAATCTGAGCTTCCGGAAAATGCAGGTGCAACTTTTCAAGAACGGGGGTGGCCAGGATCACATCACCGATGGATGCCGTTTGTATGATCAGGATTTTATTCATCTATACAGGCACGTCAAATTCACGCAAAGCCTGGTTCAGGGAGGTCTTCAGGTCGGTGGATGCTTTGCGCTGACCGATGATCAGTGCACATGGCACCTGGTAAACACCTGCCGGAAATGTCTTTGGAATGGTTCCGGGGATCACCACGGACCGCGGTGGTACATAACCTTTGAATTCGACCGGGCCGGAGCCCGAAACATCGATGATCCGGGTTGAACCGGTGAGCACGACATTGGCGCCGAGCACGGCCTCGGCCCCGATGCGGACCCC
>CAZPWZ010000329.1:0-3621 GCA_964590675.1 uncultured Draconibacterium sp. | reverse complement strand
CAGCATGATTGCCGGTAAGTTTCCGCAGGCGAAGTTCAGGATTGTCGTTCATGGCCCGTCGCGGTAAAGGTTATAGGGAGTACCGTCTTCCTTTGGATTCTGGTTGCACCATTCGGCCAGTACCATCCGCAGGTATTCACGGAAGTAGGTTGCGATGCCGGTTGTATGATCCTGGAGGCGGTAATTGGTCATGTCGACCGGGATCTTTTTCAATGAATCAAGGTCGGAAGGGCTGATATATTCATATTTCGCCATCTGGTTCAAAACCGTGTTGCGGCGTTCAAATGCACGGGCCGGATTGCGCACGGGGCTGAACCACGATGGCGCCTTCAGGATGCCGATGAGAATTGCCGCCTCTTCCACGCCCAGCTGATTGGGCTCCTTGTTGAAATAGGTTTTGGCCGCCGATTTAATGCCGTACGACTGGCTTCCGAAATCAACGGTATTGAGATACATGGCCAGGATCTCATCCTTGGAATAATTACGTTCAAGCTTCACGGCAGTGATCCATTCCTTGAATTTGATCATTACGGTTTCCCAGAAGGTCCGGTTTTGTTTCCGGGGAAAGAGGTTCTTGGCAAGTTGCTGGGTAATGGTGGATCCCCCGCCTTTTGACGACCCGGTGGTCATGCCCCACATCACCCTGAATATGGCGATGACATCGATTCCCGAGTGTTCTTCAAACCGCGCATCTTCCGTGGCGATCAGCGCGTTGATAACATTAGGCGAAAGGTCCTGGTACTGTGTGTTGGAGCGGTTTTCGATATAATACTTACCGATGAGTTTGCCATCCGATGAGATCACCTCCGTGGCCAGGTTGCTTTTTGGATTTTCAAGTTCCTCAAAGGTGGGCATTTTCCCGAACAGCCCATAGGTGACCGAGATGAAAAACAAGGCGACCAGGATGATGACGACGCCAAAGGAGATCCAGAATCCCTTCAGGTATTTTTTATGTAACGCTTTGCTGGATTTAGGTTGCGGCATCTCGTTCAGGATCGGGATATGTGAAATCGGGTTGTTCATTCTTTTTCGATACGTAATCCGATGTCCCGGATGCCCTTGAGATCGTTTACACGCATGGCCTGTTCCATTTCAAACCGGTAGGTTCCCTTTTGTTTGAACTGCACCCCTTTCTGAAGGAGAAACCGGCTGAATTTAACACTTCCGGCACCGGAACCAAGCCACCGTCCATCGTAGTCGGCCAGGGTGAGTTCAAGGGTGTCGCGGGCAATTTTCCCGTCCGGAAATCCGGTCTCAAGGAACAGG
The DNA here is from genome assembly GCA_964590675.1 of uncultured Draconibacterium sp. Classification (GTDB taxonomy): domain Bacteria; phylum Bacteroidota; class Bacteroidia; order Bacteroidales; family FEN-979; genus CAIVAT01. Next base: position 2,355 of record CAZPWZ010000329.1, on the reverse strand, counting down.
TAAAGGTTGCTGTAAGGATATTCAGGGGAATTCCGTACGTTGAGATACACATTATAACGCGGGGCGATGTCTGAAATTGCCACCGTGAACGTCATCTTGTGATTCACATTCCAGGTGCCTTTTTCAACAACCCAATTCTCTTCAAATACGCGCTTTGAATCGCAGGAGATCATCATTCCCGTGATTAAAAGGAACAGCAGGATGGATTTTTTTGCAGGGATCAAGTGCATGATTTGCTTGGCAAAAAGAAGTCGTTTATAAATGGTCGAAACGGGTGAGATCCTCCTGGACCGCACCGTTGTCAAATTCCGATTTTTTCTCCGTTATCTGAGCAAAATCTTCAAGTTTTTCAGGTAAATTCCCCTTTTTGTTTTCCAGCTGGATGGCAATGACGTTGTCAACCGGAATGGCCATCAGGTTGCCGGGTTCATTGATGTAGGCATACCACATGAGCTTCTGGAAAATATCTGTTTTCTGGTGCGCTGCATCTCCGCGTTTGGTCTTCAGCCGTATTTCAGTGCTGGGCATGCCCTTGATCGCATCAACATAGGTCTCGTATTCGTAGTTCAGGCAGCATTTGAGTTTGCCGCACTGACCGGCCAGTTTCTGGGGATTCAATGAAAGCTGCTGAACCCGGGCCGAATTGGTGGTGACTGATTTAAAATCACTCATCCAGGTCGAACAGCAGAGTTCCCTTCCGCAGGATCCTATTCCGCCAAGCCGGCTGGCCTCCTGCCGCGCCCCTATCTGCCGCATTTCAATGCGCACTTTGAACTCCTCTGCCATGAGTTTGATCAATTCACGGAAATCGACCCGGTCTTCGGCAGTGTAATAAAAAATAGCCTTGGTATTGTCGCCCTGGATCTCAACATCGTTGATCTTCATGAGCAAACCCAGCTGGTCGGCGATATCCCTTGAGCGGAACATGGTGGCATTTTCCATCTCCACGGCGGTGATCCATTTCTCGATATCGGTCAGGCGGGCTTTTCGGTATACCTTTTTAATGTCATCCGGGTTGGCAGCAGGACTCTTTTTCCTTAGCTGGAAACGAACCATTTCACCCACCATGCTTACGATGCCGATGTCATGGCCCGGCGATGCTTCAACTGCCACAATTTCCCCCACGGATAATTCCATGTCGGGAGCCATGCGGTAGTAATCCTTCCGGCTGTTTTTAAACCGTACCTCTACCATGTCGAGGAATCTGGCACCTTCAGGTACGGGAATGTCTCCCAGCCAGTCGTAGGAATCAAATTTGCTGCAGCGATGCTGGAATACAGTCTCGTTTTTATGATAAAGCTTTGGCGACTGGCAGCATCCCCGGCTTAGAAAGGGATTATAGGGGTGCCGAACCTGCGTGAATTCGGGCAAACCTGTTTCATCTGTAAGTACTTCCTGCGGCAATGTTTTCGGGGGTTGAACCGGCGTGCCTTCTGTATTCTCCATATCCTTCAAAAATCCTTACAAAGGTAAGAAATTAGGTTTAAACATCCGCACAAATTTCAACGACAGGTCAAGGAAGAGGGTTGCGGTGTGCGCATTGCGTTCGACATGGAAAATGGCGTCATTCAGCAGGGTATTGAATTCAACGAGGTTGCCGGAGGCGATGTAAGGCGAAAATTTCTGGATAAAAGTTAATTCTTCCCCTTCAACACCTTGCGGAATCTGCTGGCTGTAATTCATTGCGGCACAATATCCGGCAACCTTCAAGGCATAGGTGAGAAATTCCTTCTGCTTTTCCCTCCCTGTTTTTGTGATCTCAGAAGCAAAAGCGATCAGGTCGGGAATTTTCCCTCCGAAACATAATCGCATCCAGTTGCGGAACGCCTCCATGTGAAGGGTCTCTTCTTCCGCCGCGCCATTTGCTCGTAATTCCGACCTGGGGATCTTTACCATCAAAGTCCGGGAGAGGATCGTCTTGATGATCTGGTCGGGGTCCTCTGAAATCAGGATGAACAGCGTTTTATCAGGAGGCTCCTCGAGGATCTTTAAAATTTTAGGGGCTGCAGCGTAGTATAGCTTTTCAACCATCCAGATAATCATCACCTTATAGTCCGACTCATAGCTTTTATAACTCAGCGTCGTGATAATCTCGTTGCAGTCGTCCGCATTGATGATTCCCTGCTTGTTTTCGATCCCGATGCATTCATACCAGCTCTGGAGCCCTGAATTGAAGCTGTTCTCAAGCAGGAATTTCCGCCAGTCCTCGATGAAGTATTTGCTTTGCGGTTTTTTCGTAACCCGCTTGGTTGTCGCCACCGGGAATATGAAATGCAGGTCGGGATGGATCAGCTTCTGGTACTTGATGCAGGATGGACAGCTGCCGCAGGAGTCAACTCCCTTTACCGCATCAAT
>CAZPWZ010000328.1:0-3623 GCA_964590675.1 uncultured Draconibacterium sp. | reverse complement strand
GCTACACCTTCACCGAGACCCCTCCCGGCCACGTCCGCGTCTCCGGGACCACCGCAACCCATGGCAACGACAGGTGTGTGGCCCCCGGCGATGCGGGGGCGCAGACCACCTACATCCTCGACAAGATCGCTGCCTCCATCGCCGCGCTCGGCGGCACGATGCATGACGTCGTGCGGACCCGGATCTACCTGCGCGACGCCTCGCAATGGGAGCCGGTGTCACGCGCCCATGGCCGCTTCTTCGGCGATATTTTTCGCCTTGTTCAGTTCCACCTCTATCTCGGCCCTGCGTTTGATCTCGAGTTCCAGTATCTTATGCTGCCTGTAGAGGTTTACAAAAATGGTCACCTTCCCGATGAAGAGGTCGGCAATGATCGGCTTGGTAATGAAATCGACCGCCCCCGATTTTATGCCCTTGGTGCGGTAATAATTCTCGTTGTAGATGGCGGTAATGTAGATTATCGGCAGGAGTTCATTTTTTATATCCTTCCGGATGATCTCCACGGTTTCAAAACCATCCATGCCCGGCATCTGGACATCCATGAGGATGAGGGCGAATTCATGCTGTGCCGTGAGTGATATGGCCTCGGGTCCCGACATGGCCCGGATCATTTCGACATCGAGGTCGGCCAGCAGCTTTTCAATCGTATAGATGTTGTTGATATAGTCGTCGACGATCAGAATTTTCGGCTTTGGTTTCATCACAGGTTAAGATTAATTGGCTGGTTGTTTTATCATCAGGGTATTATCGGGTTTCGTCACAGGTTAACTTAATTGGCTGGTTGTTTACTGATAAGGCTATTGAGGTAGGCGGCAATTTCATCCAGCGGGATGACGTGGTCCACCACCGAGGCCTGGATGGCGGCGCGGGGCATCGATTCGACTTCGGCTGTTTCGGGATCCTGGACAATGGTGAGGCCGCCGTATTCCTTGATCTTCCGGAGGCCCTTGCTCCCGTCGTTGTTGGCCCCGGTGAGCACGATCCCGATGAGTTTGTCCCTGTAGGCTTCGGCTGCGGTTTCGAAGAGCACGTCGATGGAGGGGCGGGCATAATTGACGCGTTCATCGATGGTAAGCGTGAAGGTGCGGTCGGGTTCAAGCAGCAGGTGGTAGTTGGGCGGGGCCAGGTAGGCCGTGCCCGGCACCGGGGTCTCCTTTTCATCCGCCTCCTTCACCCTGAGCTTGCAGATATCATTGAGGATATGGATCAGGTAGTTTTCCGAATCGGCGCTGATATGCTGGACCACGATCAGCGGGATCCTGAAATTTTCGTCCAGGCCGCCAAAAAGAACCTTCAGCGCATGCAGGCCGCCTGCCGAAGAGCCGATCACTATGGCCTCATATTGTTTCTTTTGTGTCAAAGTCGGGCTGGTTTGTTTAGTATTTCTTGATATAGATCCGCTCCTTCGCGATCATCGGGTTGAACTGGTCGTAATGGCCTGAAAACTGCAGGTTTTCCTTTGAACCGAGGCAGAGAATCCCCCCGCCGGGCAAACTGTCGACAAACAACCCGATCACCCGTTCCTGCAGGTCCCGGTCGAAATAGATCAGCACGTTGCGGCAGATCACGAGGTTCACCTCGGCGAAAACACTGTCGGTCACCAGGTTATGGGTTGCAAAGACAATATTCTTCTTCAGCGTTTCCAGCAATTTGGCCGATTCGTAATTGGCCGTATAATAATCGGAAAAGGATCCCTTTCCTCCTGCTTTCTGGTAATTCATGGTAAATTCCTTCATCCGGCCGATGGGGTAAACGCCATCCCGGGCCTGCCTGATGATGACCGGGTTGAAGTCGGTGGCATAGATCTGGGTCTTTCCATAGAGACCCTCCTCCTTCAGCATGATGGCCATGGAATATACCTCCTCGCCGCTGGCGCAGCCGGCATGCCAGATCTTGATGAAGGGATAGGTTTTCAGCACCGGCAGCACCTCCTCACGCAGGGCTTTGTAAAAGGGAGGATCGCGGAACATCTCAGTGACGGTGATCGAGAGGTCCATGAGCAGCTGCTCCACGAATTTGTGATTGTAGATGGATTCATGGATCATGTCGGTGATGTGCTTCATCCCGGAAAGATTGAACCGGTTGATGATCCGCCGCTTCACATGGGCCTGCGAGTAGTTGCGGAAATCGTACCCGTACTTCTGGAAGATCGCCTCTACCAGAAGCCGGATCTCAATATCCTGGTTTTCCAGTTGCTCTTCCTGGACTTTTTTCATCAATGGGGGTTGATAAGGTTCCTTTTATTGATCAGGTTGCGCACATTGGAGGCCAGGATGCTGACAAGCAGGATGGAGGCGATGACCAGCAGTGAGATGTTGGTCGAGATCTTGAATATATCGTGCAGCAGCATTTTCATCCCCACGAAGAACAGCAGGGCGGCCAGCCCCATTTTGAGATAATAAAAACGGTTCATGATATCCATCACCAGGAAGAAGAGGGAGCGAAGTCCGAGGATGGCAAAAATATTGGAGAAAAAGACGATATAGGGATCCTGGGTCACGGAAAATACGGCAGGAACCGAATCAACGGCGAACAGCACATCGGTGAATTCAATGATCATAAGTACGATGAACAGGGGGGTAACGAAGAGCTTTCCATTCTGGCGGATAAAAAATGTTTCGGCATGTTCGTCGTGGCTGACATTGAAGAACCGCGACACCAGCCGCACCACCAAATGCTTTTCCGTATCGATGTGTTCATCTTTTTTGGCATAGAGGAAATCGTATGCCATTTTCAGCCCGATGACCACCAGCATGCCGCCAAACACATAGAGGAACCAGGCGAACCGCTGGATGAGGGCGCTGGCGGCAAAGATGAAGATGAAACGCATGATGATGGCGCCCAGGATGCCCCAGAACAGCACCCGTTTGAAATATTTCGGCTGGATGTTGAAGGAGATGAAGATCATCACGATGACAAATACATTATCAACGGAAAGGGAATATTCGATCAGGTATCCCGTGATGTATTCGAGCGACAGGTTTTTATTGTAAAGGCTGATGGCATCCTGCACGGATAGCCCGGTGATGTCGATCGGGTGGTTATAGGTGCTGATGCGGTACTGTATTTCGGCGAGGGTATCACTGCCATGGATCAGGTTTCCGTGGAAGCGAATGAGGAAGTAAAAGCCGATGGAAACCGAAACCCAGACGATGGTCCATCCCAGCGCCTCCCTGAAGGAGAGGGCGTGATTTTTTTTTTGGAAGAAGCCAAGGTCGATCCCGAGCATGAGGGCAATGAAGAGCAAAAAGGAGGTGAAAAATATGATTTCATTCAGATTTGACATATTGAGGCAGGCGGTTAGGGTTAATTCATCAAAGTTATAAAAAAATCTTACTTTTGTGTGGTTTTGAAAATAACAGAATTTTACAGGCTATGAATGCAAACATCTCACTGAACCCCAACGCACTCGTTCACTATCTCGACAAACCATCGGATGACTTTACAAAGGCCGACCTCATCCGGTACATTGAAGACAATGGAATCCAGATGTTGAATTTCCGGTATTCCGCCGCCGACAGCAGGCTGAAGACGCTGAACTTCATCATCAAGGACCGGCATCACCTCGACAGCATACTGAGCGCGGGCGAGCGAGTTGACGGGTCGAGCCTCTTCCCCAATTA
>CAZPWZ010000327.1:0-3629 GCA_964590675.1 uncultured Draconibacterium sp. | reverse complement strand
TCAATTTCCTTAATTGAGCTCGCAGTGATCAGGAGTTGCGTTGCATCGAGGATCTCGTAAGTATTGAGATCTGCTGCATTGATCACCTTCACCCTTTTCAGGTTGCGTGCCGACAGGTAAACATTCTCCTCGGCTTTTGCAACAACGAGCAGGGTCTTTTTTCCGGTAAGCTGGAAATTCTTCAGAAGCTCGGTAAAGTTCTTGGTCTTTGGAGTATCGAAGGTAAAATCTTCCAGGATGGTAAGCTGGTTGTCCTTCACCTTATAGCTCAATGCCGACATACGGGCCAAACGTTTCAGTTTTTTGTTGAGCTTAAAGCTGTAGTCACGGGGATGGGGTCCGAAAATCCTTGCTCCGCCACGGAAAAGGGGACTCTTGATGCTGCCCTTGCGTGAACCGCCGGTACCTTTTTGCTTGTGCAGCTTCCGGGTACTTCCTGATATCGTCGATTTCTCCAAAGTATCATGCGTTCCCTGGCGCTGATTTGCCATGAATTGTTTCACATCCAGGTAGATGGCATGATCGTTGGGCTCGATCCCGAAGATCGAATCGTCCAGCGCAACCATGTTCGCTGTCGCTGTGCCTTTTATGTTATATACTGCTACTTCCATCGCTCAATAATTACATATGAACCATTGTGTCCCGGTACTGCACCTTTTACTAAAATAAGGTTTTTCTCGAGGATAATCTTTAAAACCTGCAGGTTGATCACCTTGATGCGATCGCCACCCATGCGGCCGGCCATACGGAGACCCTTCATAACCCTTGATGGCCATGATGAGGCGCCAACTGAACCGGGAGCCCTGAGCCGGTTATGCTGTCCGTGGGTTGCTCCGCCTACACCAGCAAAATGGTGACGCTTAACAACACCCTGGAAACCTTTCCCCTTGGATATACCGACAACGTCGATAAACTCACCCTCCTGGAAAATGTCAACCTGGAGGATGTCTCCAAACACCTTCTGGTGGTCAGCCTCAAAACGGGTAAATTCAGCTACCACCTTCTTGGGGGTAATACCAGCTTTCTTAAAATGGCCAAGTTCTGCCTTGGTTGTATGCTTTTCTTTCTTTTCATCGAAAGCAAGCTGGATGGCTTCGTATCCGTCTTTTTCCTTTAACCGGACTTGTGTTACCACACAAGGACCAGCTTCGATCACGGTGCAGGGGATGTTCTTCCCGTTTGCATCGTAGATACTGGTCATCCCGATTTTTTTACCAATTAGTCCAGACATTTCTTACGTTTCTTGCGTTTTTAACTCTACTTGTCTTTTTACAAATCAAACCTTGATTTCAACTTCCACACCACTGGGCAGTTCGAGCTTCATCAGTGCATCGATGGTCTTCGACGTGGTACTGTAAATGTCGAGTAACCTTTTGTAGGTGCACAGTTGAAACTGTTCACGTGACTTTTTATTTACGAAAGTCGCCCGCAGCACAGTGAAGATCTTTTTATCCGTAGGCAAAGGAATCGGACCGCTGACAACAGCACCCGTAGCTTTTACGGTTTTTACGATCTTTTCAGCTGATTTATCAACCAGGTTATAATCGTAAGACTTCAGTTTAATTCTAATTCTCTGGCTCATATAAAAAATTAATATGCGGGAACATATCCCCTGATTTTATATAATACTTCGTCCTGAATCTCCTTTGGAGTAATATCATATTTTAAAAATTCCAGCATTTCGGTTGCCCTGCCGGAAGAAAGACTGCGTAAAGTAGTAACATAACCAAACATTTCAGCTAATGGCACCCTACCGCGAATGACCTGGTTTCCGATGCGGGATTCCACCTCTTCAACGTGTCCGCGGCGTTTGGTAATGTCGCCTGTTACTTCTCCCATATATTCACTGGGGGTAACAATTTCAAATTTCATAATCGGTTCCATGATCACTGATCTGGCTTTCTTGCTTGCCTCCTTGAAGGCAATGCCTGCAGCAACCTGGAATGAAAGTGCATCAGAATCGACGCTGTGATATGAACCGTCGATCAAACGAACCTTCACGCTGTCCATTGGGAATCCGATGATCGGGCCGTTGGTCATGGCAGCTTTCAGACCCTTTTCAATTGCAGGGATGAATTCCCGCGGAATGTTGCCGCCTTTGATCTCATTGATGAACTGCAAACCTTTTATTCCGGCATCGGCAGGTCCAACCTCGATCACGAGATCGGCAAAACGGCCTTTGCCACCGGTTTGTTTCTTGTAAACCTCGTGATGCATCACGGTGTTGACGATAGCCTCCTTATAGGCAACCTGCGGATTGCCGCGGTTAACCTCTATGTTGAATTCACGGCGCATGCGGTCGGCAATGATGTCGAGATGCAATTCGCCCATTCCGCTGATGAGGGTTTGTCCGGTTTCGTCATCCACCCTTACCTGGAATGTAGGATCCTCTTCTGCCAGTTTTTGCAGGGCAATAGCCAGTTTTTCAAGGTCATCCTGTGTTTTGGGTTCCACGGCCATGTTGATGACGGGTTCGGGGAACACCATGGTTTCGAGAACCAGCGGATGTTTCAGGTCACAAAGGGTATCGCCGGTGCGGATATCCTTAAAACCAACTGCAGCGGCAATTTCGCCGGCTTCAATATGTTTCAGGGGATTTTGCTTGTTGGCATGCATCAGCATGATACGCAACAGGCGTTCCCTTTTGTCGGTGCGGGTATTCAATACGACATCACCGGCTTCAAGTTGTCCTGAATAAACACGGAAAAATGCAATACGGCCCACGAAAGGATCCGTTGCGATTTTAAATGCATAAGCAGTAAACGGCTCTGACGGATCAGGATGACGCACTTCCTCTTTTTCGGTGAACGGGTTCATGCCTAAAACAGCAGGCATGTCGTAAGGTGAGGGAAGGAATTTGATGATGGCGTCAATGAGCAGCTGAACACCTTTGTTTTTAAATGAGGCGCCGCAGATAACCGGGGTGATTCTGCCCTGGATGGTTGCCTTGCGGATCTCTGCAATAATTTCGGCTTCGGTGATTGAATTGGGATCATCCATGAATTTATGAAGCAGTTCATCACTTTCTTCGGCAACGCCTTCGATGAGCTTCAAACGGTATTCATGTGCCATTTCCTTCATATCCTGGGGCATGGGGATCTCAAAATATTCCCGTCCCAGGGAGGAATCGTCCCATCCAAATGCTTTGTTCGAAATCAGGTCGATGATCCCGGTAAATTCCTCTTCGGCGCCTATCGGCAGTTGAACAGGTACCGGGTTAGCCCCGAGTTTTTCACGGATCTGCTCCACAACGTGCCCAAAATCGGCACCGGTGCGATCCATCTTGTTGATATAGCTGATGCGCGGAACGCTGTATTTGTTGGCTTGTCTCCAGACCGTTTCGGATTGTGGCTCAACGCCGCCAACAGCACAGAAAATAGCAACGGCGCCATCCAGGACCCGGAGGGAACGTTCTACCTCTACGGTGAAATCCACGTGGCCCGGTGTATCGATGAGGTTGATACGGTAATTTTCACTCTGGTAATCCCAGTAAACGGTTGTTGCAGCCGAGGTGATGGTGATGCCGCGCTCCTGCTCCTGGACCATCCAGTCCATGGTGGCGGCGCCGTCATGCACTTCACCCAGTTTATAATTGATGCCAGTATAATACAGGATGCGCTCAGTCGTCG
>CAZPWZ010000326.1:0-3629 GCA_964590675.1 uncultured Draconibacterium sp. | reverse complement strand
TTTTCATAAAATAATGGTTTTTAATTTATATCTGTGTGAATGAATATAGCGCTGCAATATTAATCAAACAAAGTAAATGATTTTCATTGTGAATCCAAAAATATTAAAAAAATCGTCTAAAAACAATTGATTGCCGATATTTTTTATCTGCATGATAATCAGGAATTAAGTTCGGGACAGATCTATTTCCTGTTTCTGGAATCGACCCCCTGGATGAAATTCCAACTGCCATTTTGAAATTCGAACCCGTCAAATACATCTCCGGCTGCGACATAGAACTGAAATTGGCCTTCAAGTTGCTGATCGAGGGGAACAAGCCGGTCGCAAATGATCATTTTTTCCGACCTGGTCTTATATTCGAACACACGCTTTTTTGAATTCCATTTTTTATCGGTGGCAATATTCTGTTCCTCGTATTTTAATGACATTGAAGTTGTTCCCGAATAGCGGTAAATGATCCTGGTCAATTTTCCCCCGCGGAAGTTTGGGAAAACAGGAAGTCCGAATTTTGGATTCCCTGCATCATCAAAGGTGAGAATTTCAATGATCTTCCGGGTAATCGCCGGGTCCTTTCCCGACCAGCCAAGCAATGTGTAAAATGGCCTCCCATGCCGCGATTCGCAGGGTATGATCTTGTAATACAATGCGCCCAGCCAATGCATCCTGTCAAGGATCGCGGTTTCAGGCGTTTGAATAGAATCAGACCTATCCGTCAGCGGCAATACCCGGGCCGGTTGCGGGTCCATGATTTTAATAAATCCGAAGTACCGGTGATTTCCCTTGCTGTCGGGCAGATTCCAGAGATACATGGTGAATTTATTATCCGGTGAGGGAGCTTTTACCAACGATCTGAGCGACAGGAATGGATAGTTCCCCTCCAAGTCAAGCAGCAATGCATCACTCAACTGGCGGCTAAATTCCTCGTTAAGTCCATTTCTGATGCTGTCGTCCGTGGTTTGGTTGATCACCTTCAACAAGGCAGCCAGGGAATCCTCCGCTTGCTTCATTGCATAAGTATCCTGTCCCGCTAAAGCATTGAATGTTCCGGGTAAGAGACTCAGGAGTGCAAAAACCTTAATAAATCGGAAAAAGTTACAAAGCATAATTAAAGCACTTTTGCTCACGCAACATGCAAATTTAACCTTATTGGGTTAATTTTGCAGGAAAATGGATATATGAACCTTGAAAAACGGGTTGAATCATTTGAACACCTTGGTAAACTGTTACGCACTTACCATGAAGCCCCCAATGATCCGGAGAAGGCTTTGCTAGCTGAAGCTGCTCGTTTGGCATATTCTGAAAACCAGTGGTTTACTCCTGAAAATATCCGGGTTGCCCTCAATAAACTTGGAGATGCACTGCAACCTGAACACCTGTCTGAATGGTTGTTTCCCTATTTGCATCGTCTCCACAATACGCTGGTTCCTAAGACAGTCGGGGTAGTGATGGCTGGCAATATTCCGGCAGTGGGATTTCATGACTTCCTGTGTGTCCTCATCTCGGGACATAAGCTTAAAGCGAAGCTTTCATCCTCCGATCAAAGACTGATACCCGCGATGGCGGAGGTACTGAACCGTTATATGCCTGAATGGCGGGAGATGATCAATTTTACGCAGGGCCGGCTCGAACAATTCGATGTAATCATTGCGACCGGCAGCGACAATACCTCACGCTACTTCGAGTATTATTTCGGGAAATATCCCCATATCATCAGGAAAAACAGGGCCAGCGTGGCCATCATCAGGGGAGATGAAACGGAAGAGGATCTCAGGAAAATCGCTGGCGACATTATGCTTTACTTTGGAATGGGCTGCCGCAGTGTTTCCAAGATATGGGTTCCGTCGCAGTATGATTTTTCGGCGCTGATCAGGGCAATCAAAGAGTACGGCGATTACGCAAACCACAATAAATACCGGAACAATTACGATTACAGTAAATCCATCTTCATGGTGAACCAGGTTCCCGTGACCGATGCGGGTTGCCTGCTGCTCAAAGAAGACCAGGCGCTGAATTCGAGGATCTCGGTGCTTAATTATGAATACTACAACAGGATGGAGGATGTGCTGAAAGCATTGGAATACAATAAAGATTCAATACAATGCATTGTCAGCGCCCACACGGTTTCCTGCCCCGCCATTTTACCCGGAATGGCCCAGAATCCTGCATTATGGGATTATGCCGACAAAATTGATACACTCGACTTTTTACTTTCGTGAAAATGTTGCGAAAAAATCTTTGGAAATATAAATAAAATCATTAATTTTGCACCCTCATTAAAAATACCCATTTACAATGAAAAAAGATATTCATCCCAAGGATTACAGGCTTGTTGTTTTTAAAGATATGTCGAATGATTACGCATTCCTGTCAAAATCGACTGTCAAAACAAAAGAAACCATTGTTTATGAAGATGGAATCGAGTATCCTGTCATCAAATTGGAAATTTCGCACACCTCGCATCCTTTCTACACCGGGAAAATGAAACTGGTTGATACGGCAGGTCGTGTCGATAAATTTAAGAGCCGTTACCAGAAACACATTGATCAAAAAGCAGGGAAATAATTTCCACTCATAATATTTTTAAGGAGCCTCCGTTTTTTAACAGAGGCTCTTTTTATTTATTATCTTTGCCCTATCAAAATCTTTTTGCACCATGAATTACATCCTCTTCGATGAAAGTATAGTACGGTCAAACCTTTTACCGCTCACTTTTGTACGACCTGTAGCTGATATCCGGATTGGTATTTTAACGATCAGGGAAAAGTGGGAAAAACGACTCAAGTCAACTACGTCGACCCTTACCGATAGCTACCTCGCTGCCAAATTTCCAATTGTGAAAATGTCGGAGAATGTGCTCATCAATGGCTCCATTTGTCCCAATGATGAGATCGTTGCAGCCGTAAAAAACCTCAAGCCGAACCAAACCGTCGTTTACAACGATACAATTATTGCCCTGCATGTCACCGAAGATGAGCTCAACAGCGTTGGCGATGCCTCTTCCGAAGGCATTGAGGAGATCAGGATTTCAGATGCACCATTGAAAGTAAATCATACCTGGGAAATTTTCTCCAAGAATGAACTGGCGCTTGCTGATGATTTTCAACTGCTGACAAAAGGGAGAAAATCTCACAAACTAAGTGAGACAAACCGCGTTATCAGTCCTGAGCATATTTTCATCGAAAAAGGCGCCAAGGTTGAATTCGCCACGCTGAATGCTTCAACCGGTCCTATCTATATCGGTAAAGATGCTGAAATCATGGAAGGAGCGATGATTCGCGGTCCTTTTGCGTTGTGTGACGGCGCGCAGGTTAAAATGGCTGCCAAAATTTATGGCCCGACCACCGTTGGTCCCTACTGCAGGGTTGGCGGGGAGATCAACAACTCCGTACTCTTTGGTTATTCAAACAAGGCACACGACGGATTTCTCGGACATTCCGTCATAGGTGAATGGTGCAATCTGGGAGCCGATACCAATACCTCCAATCTTAAAAACACCTATGACAACGTCCGGCTGTGGAGCTATGGCAAACAAACTTTCATCAACACCCATCTTCAATTTTGCGGCCTGATCATGGGCGATCATTCCAAATGTGCCATAAACACCATGTTCAATACCGGCACGGTGGTAG
>CAZPWZ010000325.1:0-3630 GCA_964590675.1 uncultured Draconibacterium sp. | reverse complement strand
TAGCAGTAGGGGCCATGCTTTCCGAAGGACTGGTTAGCATCATGGCACTGATCGCAGCTGCCAGCCTGCTGCCCATGGATTACTTCCTGATCAATGTGCCTGCCGAAAAACTGGCGCACTTCCTGCCACAGTTAAAGGCCATGGGTTTTTCGGCATCCGATCTGCCCAACCTTGAAGCCGCAGTGGGCGAATCCCTTACCGGGCGAACAGGAGGAGCTGTTTCGCTGGCAGTTGGTATGGCACAGATCTTTTCTGCAATTCCGGGACTCAAGTCGTTGATGTCTTACTGGTACCACTTTGCCATTATGTTCGAGGCGCTCTTTATTCTTACAACCATCGACGCCGGTACCCGTGTGGCAAGATTCATTCTGCAGGAACTGATGGGGAAATTCTATAAACCATTCGCCAAAACGGAATGGCTTCCGGGAAACCTGATCGCAAGCGCCATCGTGGTATTTTTCTGGGGATATTTCATCTACACGGGAAGTGTTTCAACCATCTGGCCCATGTTTGGATCAGCTAACCAGTTGCTTGCCACCATTGCCCTCACCATCGGTACATCCTATATCATCAACCAGGGCAAGATCCGGTATGCATGGGTAACCATTGCACCCCTGGTGTTCGTGGGAATCACCACCTTTGTGGCCGGGATTCTGAACATAACGGGTTTTTACATCCCGCAGATGAGTTCAGATAAAATGTACTTCCAGGGATCCATCAACCTGGCAATGACCCTGGTTATCATGCTTTCGGTGGTGATAATCCTGAAAGATGCCGTTCCAAACTGGCTGACGGCCTGGAAAAACCATAAAAAAATCCAGGGACAATTAAAAAATGTTTCCTGACCTGTGGTCCCCGCTTACTTTAACCTGGAACCGGTTCCCCGCTTATTTTGCTGGCTCCCAGTAACAATTCTTTGGAGAGGTGATCGCCCCGGAGGCTTTTAGCTTTTTCATTGCCTTGTCAATTTCTTTGCGGTCGAGGCCCGATAATTCGACAATCTGCCCGGCGCTAACCGGCGTTCCCGCTTTTTTAATGGTTTCGAGAACTTTTTCTACTGGATCCATGGATATGATTTTTGTTGGAATTTTCAAAATTACGAATTATCAGCCCAGAAATATAAAAACTGGCGGGAAAGAGTCACAAAATAAGGAGGAACAAGAATCTTGCTACTTTTGTGGTATACAACTTCATTATGAAAAATATGTCAGGGCTCATGATGCTCCTATTTGCCATAACGCTGTGCTCTGCTTTGACACTTGCTGCACAAAACTATGTGCATGTCGATCCAGCTGATACACCTGGTGATATCATTAAAAAAGCTGCCCAGGTCCGGCCGACTGCAAGACAGGTGGCATGGCAGGAGCTGGAATTCACCGTATTTGTCCATTTCGGGATGAACACCTTCACCAACCGCGAATGGGGTGTTAAAGGGACCCCGGCCTCGGTGTTCAATCCCACCGCCCTGGATGCGGAGCAGTGGGTGAAAACGGCTAAAATGGCTGGCGCCAGGTTGCTGATCATGGTAGCCAAGCATCACGACGGATTTTGTTTGTGGCCCAGCAAGCACACGGATTACACGGTAAGAAATTCACCCTGGAAGAACGGGAAGGGTGATGTGATGGCCGAGGTGGCAGCGGCGTGCAAAAAACATGGGATCAAACTCGGTGTATATTTGTCGCCCTGGGACATCAACTCCCCCATTTACGGAACTGATGAATATAATGTCCATTTCAGGAATCAACTTACCGAACTGCTGACCAGTTACGGGCCGGTGGACGAAGTTTGGTTCGATGGCGCCTGCGGAGAGGGACCCAATGGCAAACGGCAGGTTTACGACTGGCATGAATATTATAATACCATCCGTTCCCTGCAACCGCAGGCTGTAATCGCCATCATGGGCCCCGATGTCAGGTGGGTAGGTACCGAATCGGGTTATGGACGTGAAACGGAATGGAGTGTAGTTCCCCTGTCCGTTGCATCAAACGACAGTATTGCAGCCAGTTCGCAGCAGGCTGAACTCAGGGAGGGCACCTTTAATCCTCCCGGCAACATGATGGAGGAGGACCTGGGGAGCCGGGAAAAAATACTGCTTGCCAAAACGCTTATCTGGTATCCTTCAGAGGTGGATGTCTCCATCCGCCCGGGCTGGTTTTATCATGCCGGCCAGGATTCACTTGTAAAAACTCCTGAACAACTGGTCGACATCTGGTACAGCTCAGTCGGCCGGAATTCGGTGCTATTGCTTAACCTGCCTCCCGACCAGCGCGGATTGATCCACAAAAATGATGTTGCCGCCCTGAAAAGGATGAAGAAGACCCTGGATGACACTTTCCGCAGAAACTTGGCAGACAAGGCACTGATAACTAAGACGGATTCGGTGATCCTCCTGGAGATGCCCTCCCCGGTTACCTTCGACAGGGTGGAGATCCGGGAAAATTTCCGGAACGGGCAAAGAGTGGAGGCTTTTCAGATCGAGATAAGGAACGGGAACACATGGCAGGAGATTGCGCGCGGGACAACCATCGGCTACAAGCGGCTTCTGCGGTTCGCGCCAGTCAGCACCTCCAAGGCCAGGCTGCGTATCCTGTCCACAAGGGATGTTCCGGAAATTACTGCATTCGGACTCTATAAGGCACCGTAAGCCTCATTCTTTCAGGAACTTCGGCGGTTTTCTTTGTTTCGTTCCCTGTTCATAGGCAAAGGCTATCTGAAGCAGGACGGGTTCACTCCAGGCCCTGCCGAAAAAGGATACCCCAACTGGCAGTTCATCGATAAAACCCATCGGAACTGTAATCGCAGGATAGCCCGAAATCGCTGCCAGGGAGGAGCTTCCTCCCAGGAAAAGATCACCATCAACCAGGTCGGTTTTCCAGGCTGGTGAACCGGTGGGAGCCATGATCGCATCAAGTTGGTTATCGTCCATGAACTTATCGATCCCCTTTTCCCTTGCGCCGCGCAACATCCCGGCGAGGGCCAGCTTATATTCAGGTGCATTGAGGCTGCCCTTTGCCTCCGCCTCCTCCAGTAATTTCTGATCAAAATACCGTAGTTCAACCGAATCCGATTTGTTGAAGGCAATGAGCTCAGCCAGACTGTTTACACGTGCATTTTCACCCAGGTTCTGAAAATACCGGTTAAGTCCGTCTTTGAACTCATACAGCATGACATCGAAGGATGCCCTTTCAATTTTGCCGTCAACCGGATCTTTTAATTCAATCACTTCGGCGCCCTGGGTTCTCAGCCAAACAATTGTCTGTTCCATAAGCTGGTCAACTTTGTGATGAAATCCCATCGACTCCCGCAGTAAACCAATTCGTTTTCCTTTGAGGCCGTCCGGTTTCAGATACCGGGTATAGTCCATCCGGAAATTGCCTGCAGAAGCCAGGGTTTTACTGTCGGTCGTATCAATCCCGGTCATGGGGCCAAGTGCAATGGCGACATCAGTCACGGTGCGTCCCATCGGTCCCGGGGTATCCTGTGAAAATGAAATAGGTACGATGCCTGTCCGGCTGATCAGGCCGACCGTTGGCTTGAGACCAACAATACCATTGCTGTTCGACGGACATACGATTGAACCGTTTGTTTCCGTACCGATGGCAATTACACACAGGTTTGCCGATACTGCCA
>CAZPWZ010000324.1:0-3637 GCA_964590675.1 uncultured Draconibacterium sp. | reverse complement strand
CTGAATGTATCCAATGAAACACTGGCCCGGGCAAAAGCCGCGCTCAAACAATCTGAAAAACTGGCTCATATGGGGCAGCTATCGGCCGGTATCGCACATGAACTGAATAATCCGCTGGGGGTGATCACCATGTACAGTAATATCCTGATGGATGAGGCGCCCGAAGGTGCCGGGGTGCGCGACGACCTCAAGTTGATTGTTGAACAGGCCGAGCGATGCAAAAAAATCGTGAGCGGACTGCTTAATTTCGCACGCAAAAACCAGGTAACACTCTCGGAAACGGATGTGGTGAAATTCATCCAGCATAGCCTCAATTCAATTGTGAAACCCGACAACATTGTTTGTTCATTTGAATCAAATATTTCAGATCCGATAGCAAAGCTCGATATTGACCAGATGATGCAGGTGCTCACCAATCTTGAAAAAAATGCGATCGAAGCCATGCCTGGCGGCGGGCTGCTCAAAGTCAGCGTTGAAGGGGACGGCGATGAAATCACCTTCGTGGTGACTGATACAGGCAGTGGGATAGCCAAAGACAACATGGACAAGCTGTTTACCCCATTTTTCACCACCAAGGAGATGGGAAAAGGCACCGGGCTGGGACTCGCCCTGATCTACGGGATTGTAAAAATGCACAAGGGAAAAATCCACGTTGATTCCAATGATGATGCATCCAGGGGGAAGACAGGAACGACTTTCAGGATCACTGTTCCAAGGGGGAGGTAGGTGGCAATGCAGGCAATGCAGGGATGGGAAATGATACAAAAATATTAATCGAATCAAGTAAATCTGTTAAGATATGAAACCGGGAGAAATTACAATTTTAATTGTGGATGATGACCAGGATTACCTGTTCCAGTTACAGGCCAAAGTTCACCAGTTTGGATTCAAAACTATCACGGCGGAGAGCCAGCAGGAGGCCGAAAAATTAATTGAAAAAACCAAACCGGATTTGGCCATTCTCGACTTAATGATGGAGAACGAGGACAGCGGGTTCATCCTGTGCTACAAGATGAAGAAAAAATATCCTGATGTTCCTATTATTATCGCTACGGGTGTTGCAGCAGAAACCGGTATTAATTTCGACATCAATGACGAGAACAACCGGAAATGGATCAAGGCGGACCGGTTCCTCGACAAAGGAATACGCAGGGAGCGGTTAAAGGAGGAGATCGACAATTTATTGTTAAAAAATAACAGCTAATGTAATAATTACTGAATTTCAGCTTATTTTTGAAGGGAAATAAAACTATGTCAACACTTAAGATACTTGTCGTCGATGATGAACCCGGCATCCGCAGTGGAATATCACGGATACTAAGGAATTTCAAGGTTGATTACCCTTTCATGGATGAAGCTTTTGAATTTGAAGTTATTGAAGCTTCGACGGGTGAAGCCGGAATTGAGATCATCGAATCAAACCAGCCGGATATTTTATTGCTCGACAATAAGCTACCCGGGATCCAGGGTGTTGAGGTGCTTGAATATATCAGGAAAAAACAGAAAAGCATCATCGTGGTCATGATCACATCGTATGCTTCGCTCGAACTGGCGGTTAAGGCCACGAGCGACGGCGCATATGATTTCATTCCAAAACCTTTTACCCCTCAGGAACTAAAATCATCGATAGAGAACATCACCAAGCGGGTATTTCTCAAGAAGATGACTAACACCCTGCAGGATACCGGTAAACAGATCAGGTTTACCTTTCTCTCTGTCCTGTCGCACGAACTCAAGGCCCCGCTCAACGCCATTGAAGGTTACCTCAAGATGATAAAGGAACGCCAGGGCGGATCGAAACTGGAAGATTATGATGTCATGATTGACCGGTCGCTTGACCGTATCAAAGGGATGCGCCATTTGATCCTCGACCTGCTTGATCTCACCCGCGTCGAATCAGGAAAAGCCAAACGTAACATAACGGATGTTGACCTGGTGATGGTGGCCAGAACCGCTATGGATACCATGCGGCCATATGCCATTCAACGTGATGTTAAGTTAAATCTGCACTTCCAGGCACCGATGGTAATTGCCGCTGATGCTGAAGAGATGGAGATCATTTTCAACAACCTCATTTCAAACGCAATCAAATATAACCGGGAAGGGGGCAGTGTGGATTTCACAATCGAAATGAACGGTTCCTGTATGGAGATAAAGGTTGTTGACAGCGGAATTGGGATGACTCCCGAAGAGATTGAAAGAATTTTTGATGATTTTGTCCGGATTAAAAATGATAAGACCAAAAATATATCCGGTAGCGGGCTTGGTCTTTCCATCGTAAAAAAACTGATAGACAATTACGCGGGAAAGATTGAAGTAAGCAGCATACCGGACCAGGGCAGTACATTTAATGTCAGACTTCCAATTGAAAAACCATGTTTATAAAAAACCTACCCCATAAAACCGTTGAGCGGCTGAGTCAGTATCGTCGCGCGTTATTAATGATCCTGTCGAAGGAAAAGACCCATGTGTTTTCGCATGAAATTGCCCAGATGCTGCATATTACGCCGGTACAGGTGCGGCGGGATTTGATGCTTATAGGCTATTCAGGCAACCTGCGCAAAGGTTATGACATAAAGGAACTGATCGAGCTGATAGGAAAGATCATCGATTCCGAGCGCGGGCAGCGTGTTGCTGTTGTCGGACTCGGGAACCTGGGCAAGGCGATGATCAGTTATTTTAAGGGAAAACGTTCGAAACTGGCCATTATCGGAGCTTTTGACATTAATCCTGAAAAGATCAACCGGGTTTATGACGGAGTTGCCTGTCATCATATCAGCCAGATGCCTGAGATCATCAAGCAGAACAACATTTCCATCGGGATCATTGCCGTTCCGGCTGACCAGGCGCCTGAGATTGCGGAGATACTGGTTCTTGCGGGCATCAAAGGGATTTTAAATTTCACGCCAAAACCATTGAATGTCCCGCCATTTGTGTATCTTGAGGAATACGATATGATCACTTCCCTGGAGAAAGTCGCCTTCTTCGCTAAAAAAAATGATGAACGGTTTAAGTAGAAAGACAAGCAGGTGAAAATTTTTTATGATTTTGACCATGTGGGGGAAATCCGCAATGCGGTTGTTACCACAGGGTCATTTGATGGCGTTCATATCGGCCATAAAGTAATTATACAGCGGCTGAAAAAGTTGGCTGCAGAAATCGGGGGAGAAACGGTTCTGATCACCTTTCATCCCCATCCGAGGAAGGTTCTTTACCCTGAAACAGCAGGCAAGGGCTTATTTCTGATCAATTCGCAGGCCGAAAAAATCAGCCTGCTTCAGAAAGCCGGGCTCGATAACCTGATCATTGTCGAATTCACATTGGAATTCTCCAGGATCACCTCGATCGATTTTGTAAAAAACATCCTGCTGAGCAAGCTTCATGCACGAAAAATCGTCATCGGGTTCAATCACCATTTCGGCCACAACCGGGAGGGCGATTACGAAGCCCTGAAAAAGCTGGGAATTGACAGCGGATTTGAGGTGGAGGAGATTCCCGAACAGGATATCCACAACGAATCCGTCAGTTCAACCAAGATCAGGAAAGCCATCCAGGACGGAAATATCCAGAAGGCAAATGCCTATCTTGACCACCAGTATATCATCATCGGGCTCATGAGCAAAAGCAGCCCGACGCT
>CAZPWZ010000323.1:0-3639 GCA_964590675.1 uncultured Draconibacterium sp. | reverse complement strand
TTTAAAGTTTTTAAGGTCTGTTTTTGGAAAGTAAAAATAAGGGGTCAGTTTTTTAAGGTTCTTTTTCCCAATAGTAAAATATTCCTAACGGCGTTTTTGCCATCATGATCTCAAACGTCAGTTGCTGTTGTTCACTTAATTGCAGGGAGATCAATATATACTTCCTGGCCGAGTCGAGTGAGCCCTGGGAACGATAATAATTTCCAAGATTACCATAGTTTCTGACTTTCCATACTGCCACATTGGTTTGTGGCAATAATGCAACTGACATGTTAAAGTAATTCCTGGAAATTGCGGAATCAAGCGCTTTATAAGAATTGGCAAGCATCAGGTAAGAATAACAAAGAAGGTTATTGTCTCCGAATGCTTCGAAGATGGCATTCGCTTTCAGGTTATGGTCAATCCGTTCCGGGAGGTTTGATAAATTTCCATAACAGATTGCAAGCGCCAGATGAGCCAGTCCCTGGCCGTACTGATCGTGCAGCTTTTCAGCCAGGTGAAGGGCTGCCAGACCTGGTTCCAATCCCTTCCGGACATTGACATAGCGCATTTCAAAACAAATTGTTGCCAGTGCCCTCACCTTACCGGTATCATCTTTCATCTTCGGCAGTTCTTCATACAGCGAATCAATCAGCGCTTTGCATACTTTTTGGGCAAAGGTGCCCTGGATGAGGGCGAACACCAGCCCGGCGATAAGTAAGGTCCTCATGACAAGAGATTTAACACCGGGAATATACGATATAATTCTGGTTTTTATCCATTGTAGAAGGAAACAAAGTCTCCCTCCGGATCATTTTATCTCTTCCGGCATCATTGCAAATGTTTTATAATTTTATAGGTTCATCCGGGGATCAATCAAATGGCATGAACCCAAGGGCAAGCATTTGCCCCAAGTTCCACCCCAAAGGGCAGGGAATTTACCCTGAGGGTTTAAAAATACAATTCCCCCCCCGGGAAATTTAAAACCGAATCTATTATGTCAAATACGAAAATATTTACCATCACCAAACCTACCCTGCTCCTGGATGAGCAAAAGTGCAGGCGGAACATTGAATTCATGGCTGGAAAAGCCAGGCGAAGCAATGTCCGGTTCCGGCCGCATTTCAAGACGCACCAGTCGCATGAGATCGGCCGCTGGTTCCGCGAATCTGGCGTTGATAAAATCACCGTTTCATCATTAGGTATGTCAGACTATTTTGCCCGGGACGGATGGAATGATATCACGGTTGCCTTCCCGGTCAATATCCTTGAAATTGACATCATCAATAACCTGGCAGGCCGGATAAGGCTCAACCTGCTGGTCGAATCGACTGAATCTGTCCGGTTATTGAATAACAGCATAAGTCACCCGGTTGATCTCTTTGTGAAGATCGACGTTGGATATCACCGGACAGGAATTGCATACGATGAACTGGAATTGGTTGATTCCGTTTTAACCTCCATCGACCAGGCAGATCACCTGGATTTCGCCGGCTTTATAACCCACGCGGGCCATAGTTATAATGCCCGGAACAGCAGTGAAATAGTTGCAATCCATAATGAAAGTATAAGCAGGTTAACCGGACTTAAGGCGCGCTATGCAGAAAGATACCCCGGTTTGATCGTTTCGGTTGGCGATACGCCAACCTGCAGTGTCGTGGATGATTTTTCAACCGCGGATGAGATCAGGCCCGGAAATTTTGTCTTTTATGACCGTATGCAGATGCAGATTGGAGCATGCCAGGCTGACCAGGTTGCTGTTGCGATGGCCTGCCCTGTTGTTGCCATTCATAAGGAGCGGAACGAGTTGATCATCTATGGCGGTGCGGTTCATTTTTCCAAAGAGGATCTGCATGAAGAACCTGTCGGAACAATTTACGGCTGCGCTGTGGAAACCTTGCCTCACGGGTGGGGAAAACCCATCGAAGGCATGTATCTGAAACGACTCAGCCAGGAGCATGGAATCGTGCATATTCCGGATAAACTTATTGATTGTTATGTACCAGGGGATGTAATCACAATCTTGCCGGTCCACTCCTGCCTGACTTCTGATTGCATGATAGGATATCTTTCTCTAAATGGCAAACCTATCGACCGGTTTTTCTGAAATTACCTTATCTTTACTGTAAAATCTACCGATGCAATATCCATACTTACAACGTTTTGCAAACCGTGAATGTTAATTAGGTGTATTCCATATAACCGTTAAAATCAAAAATTTTAACAGTGGATAGACCCATCCCGATATGAGCGGTTTGCCCTTGGGAAGTTGCATGGCTGTTAAGTATCAACATCTAAAAATCAGGAATCTATGAAAAAGTATCTGACTATTTTAATCCCGGCCGGTGCGATCCTCTTTGTGATCCTGATGGCCGGCTTTGGCGGCGGTGACCTGAAGAGTTCAGGAGGCGCCCCGGCAGGTTACACCAACTCACCCGGCGATGGCCAGAATTGTTCACATTGCATGGGAGGCACCGCAGTTCCTGTCAACAGCTGGATCACCTCCAACATTCCAGGAACCGGTTACGTACCCGGGACCAGTTACACGATTACCGTAACGGCAACCGGCAGCGGAATAAAGGGATTCCAGGTTTCGCCGCAGGATTCTGCAGGTAACCTGATCGGGACACTGACCGCAGGCACAGGAAACAAACTCGTAGGCGGTAATAAATACGTAACCCATTCTTCCGCTCAAGCCGGCGACCCCTTTTCTTGGAGCTTTCAATGGAAAGCGCCAGATCCCGGAGTACCTCAGGTGACATTCTGGGGTACAGTGGCCGTTGGCAAGCTGAACACGAAAATTACCACCTTCACCGAGCGTCAAAGTACGGTTGGCATGGCTGAATACGACATTCCCGTTTTTAAAGTTTTCCCGAACCCTGCCAGTAATTTCATTTCGGTATCGTTCACCATGGAAATACCAGGAAAAGTTAGCCTTGATCTCCTGGATGCAGGGGGTCGGGTTATCAGTAACTTAATGCAGGAATTATGCACGGCAGGTGAATCAGTATGCAGTTTTTCAATTGACCGGCCGGCCGGAATTTACCTGTTGCGAATAAGTGCGGAGGGAGCGAATCGTTATACCAGGCTAATAGTGGCTAAATAACCAATCTGCCTGTCTTCTTTTAAGCATCAGGCCGAAGTTGATTTCATGAACGAATGCCCTTATCAACCGGTCAGGTTTGCAACAAACCTTATATTGAAGAACTTAGCTGCAAGCAGAGATGATTCTTCGATCCACAGGATTTATAATTTTTGCCCGCACACCCCGCCGCAAGCAGCGCGGAATGTGCTCACGGCGATTCATTAGCAAAACAGACCGTGCGCACTATCGATAAATGGCGTTTCCTTACACAAGCTATAGTTTTGTATTTTTGCAAAAAAACAATCCATGTTAAAACGATATCTCAACCTTCTGACGACCATTTTATTTCTGTTTTCCACACTTGGTTTTTCACAGGAACCGGGCAGTCACAAACAAAGTGAGATCATCATCCTGCATGCCAACGACATGCATTCCAAGATTGACAATATGGCGAAACTGGCCTATCTTGCCGATAGCCTCCGCAGGATCAATCCCGATGTTTTCCTGGTTTCCGCCGGTGACAATTTCACCGGGAATCCGGTAGTCGACATGATCCCGGAACCCGGGTATCCGAT
>CAZPWZ010000322.1:0-3644 GCA_964590675.1 uncultured Draconibacterium sp. | reverse complement strand
GATATGGAATTAATCACTCCGGGGCTGGGCCTCATTTTCTGGATGACACTGGCGTTTTTACTGCTGGTGTTTGTCCTTGGAAAATATGCCTGGAAACCCATTCTTCAAATGCTGACGGAGCGCGAAACCTCGATTCATGAGGCGCTGAATTCGGCGAATAAGGCCAGGGAAGAGATGAAACATTTGCAGTTCAGCAATGAACAGCTGCTTCAGGAGGCAAAAAACGAAAGGGATGCATTACTGAACGAAGCCCGGAAAGTCAGGGATAAATTGCTCGAAGAGGCTCGGATCAAAGCCAGTGAAGAGGCCTCCCGGATCGTTGAAGCAGCCAAGGCAAGCATCCACAATGAAAAAATGGCTGCCATGACAGAGCTGAAAAACCAGATTGCCGAGAGTTCACTTAATCTCGCCAGGATGATCCTGAAGCGTGAGCTCGAAAATCCGGAAAAACAGGAAGCCTATGTTCAGGAATTATTAAAGGACGTTAAATTCAATTAACCCGAATGAATATTTCCCTGGTCGCGGAACGTTATGCCGCAGCGCTGTTTGAACTTGCCACAGAGAAAAACCTGGTGGAGGAGATATATGCCGACAGCAAGCTGATATCCCAGACATGTGAAAACAGCAGAGATTTAAGGTTGTTTTTAAAGAGCCCGATCATCCATACGGGGAAAAAGAGTGCAGTCCTTCATGCCATTTTTGACAAGCAGGTTCATCAGATTTCAATGAATTACATGCTCATCATGGTGCGTAAAAACAGGGAGTCAATAATTCCGGAAATTGCACTTCAGGTCGTTGAACTTTACCAGCAGTTTAAAAACATACTCACAGTTCACTTTAAATCACCGGTACCTCCTGATCCGGAGGTCAGGAAAAAGGTGATGGAACTGATGAAGAGTTACACGCATTCGGATATCGACCTTAAAGCTGAAATTGACGAATCGCTCATCGGCGGCTTTGTCCTTTCATGGAAAGATAAACAGTATGATGCCAGCATTCGCAGGGAGATTGAAGAAATCCGCAATGCTGTCGCAAAGGTGAATTTATATAAAAAAGGATTCTAAGAAGGAACGATTACGTTTTTAACTATATCGTACTTTAAAAATTAAAATTTGAATTATGGCTGAAATCAAACCCGCTGAAGTTACCGCGATTCTGCGCAGGGAGCTTGCCGGTTACCAGAATGAGAAGGAACTTGAAGAGGTCGGCACCGTTTTGACCGTTGGTGATGGGATTGCCCGCATTTATGGATTGAACAATGTCGGAAGCGGCGAGTTGATCGAATTCGAGAAAAACGGACTGAAAGGAATCGTTCTGAACCTTGAAGCCGATAACGTGGGGGCTGTTTTGCTCGGTGATTATTTTGAAATCAAGGAGGGTGATATAGTCAAGCGTACCCGCCGCATTGCCTCTATCGAGGTGGGCGAAGGCCTGCTTGGCCGGGTAGTTGATACGCTGGGCGAACCCATTGATGGTAAAGGTAAGATTGAAGGAGTGCGTTATGAAATGCCGCTTGAGCGTAAGGCTCCCGGCGTTATTTATCGTCAGCCGGTAAACCAGCCGCTGCAAACAGGGATCAAGCCCATCGATGCCATGATCCCGATCGGCCGCGGTCAGCGCGAATTAATCATTGGCGACCGCCAGACGGGTAAAACAGCCATTGCCATTGATACCATCATCAATCAAAAGGAATTTCACGCCAAGGGAGAGACCGTTTATTGCATTTATGTAGCCGTTGGGCAAAAAGGTTCAACTGTGGCCAATATTGTTAAAACCCTGGAAGAAAAAGGTGCCATGGCTTACACTGTCGTGGTGTCCGCAACTGCCTCCGACCCGGCCGCCATGCAATATTATGCCCCGTTTGCCGGAGCCGCCATCGGTGAGTTTTTCAGGGATACCGGACGTCCGGCCCTGGTAATTTATGACGATTTATCAAAGCAGGCGGTAGCCTATCGCGAGGTTTCCCTCTTGCTCCGCCGTCCCCCGGGCCGGGAAGCATATCCGGGTGACGTGTTCTACCTCCACTCACGCCTGCTCGAACGGGCGGCGAGGGTTATTTCATCGGATGACATTGCACGACAAATGAACGACCTGCCGGCTAACCTGAAAGACATGGTAAAAGGAGGAGGTTCATTAACAGCATTGCCGATCATTGAAACCCAGGCCGGCGACGTATCAGCCTATATCCCGACCAATGTGATCTCCATTACCGACGGCCAGATATTCCTGGAAACAGGTTTATTCAATGCCGGCATCCGGCCCGCTATCAATGTCGGCATTTCGGTGTCACGCGTTGGCGGAAATGCCCAGATCAAATCGATGAAGAAGATCGCCGGCACACTTAAACTCGACCAGGCTGAATACCGCGAACTCGAGGCATTCTCAAAGTTTGGTTCCGACCTCGATGCTGCTACCAAGGCGGTTCTCGATAAGGGCGCCCGCAATGTTGAAATCCTCAAGCAGCCCCAGTATTCCCCGATGACGGTCGAAAAGCAGATCGCCATCATTTTTTGCGGAACACGCGGACTTTTGCGGAACATCCCGATCCGGAGCGTGGGTAATTTTGAGATTGAATACCTGCATTTTATGGAAGAGAATCATCAGTCGGTACTGAATAACCTCAAGGCCGGTAAACTGCTCGATGAGGATCTGAAAACCATGGAAGCGGTTGCCAAAGATCTGTCCAAAAAATACGAGGAAAAGAAATAACAGAAGGAAATGGCCGGACTGAAGGAAGTACGTATTCGGATTGCGTCGGTTAAATCAACCCAGCAGATCACCAATGCCATGAAGATGGTGGCGGCCTCCAAGTTGCGGAAGGCCCAGAATGCCATCATCAAGTTGCGCCCCTATGCTGCAAAACTGCGTGAGATACTCCAGAATCTGAGCGCATCAATTGACAATTCAGACGAAAATGTATTCTCCGAGGAACGCAAAGCCGAAAAGATCCTTCTGGTTGTGATTGCCTCCAACCGGGGATTATGCGGCGCGTTCAACTCCAACATCATCAAGATGGGGGTGAGCCTGACCGCGACAACCTATCACGGGCAATTCCTGCAGAACAATGTTAGTTTTATCACCATCGGCCGCAAAGCCACGGAATATTTCCGCAAAAGGAAATATAACGTGATAGAGTCGCACGATGAACTTTTCGACCAGCTTACATTCGCCAATGCCTCTGTACTGGCTGAAAAGCTGATGAAAAGCTTCGCCGGGAAAGAGTATGACCGGATTGATTTGATCTACAACCAATTTAAGAATGCTGCCGTACAGCGCCTGATCGTGGAACAGTACCTGCCGATTGCACCTCCCAAAGCAACGCCGCAGGCACCGGTTACCAAGGTGGAATCGGATTATATTTTCGAGCCTGACCAGGAGACTATTGTCCGGGAACTGATCCCGAAAACTTTGCGTATCCAGCTTTTTAAAGCCGTGCTGGATTCCTTTGCCTCCGAGCAGGGTGCCAGGATGACCGCCATGCAAAAGGCCACCGAAAATGCCAAGGACCTCCTGCGCGACCTCAACATTTCCTATAACAAGGCACGCCAGAACGCCATCCCCAATGCCATCCTCGAAATCGTTTAAGGAGCTGAAGCGCTGAAGGGGTAATTCGGCTTGATCATTTTCATTTCCAATTGGAAGGG
>CAZPWZ010000321.1:0-3647 GCA_964590675.1 uncultured Draconibacterium sp. | reverse complement strand
TACTCTTTGGGATATACTTTTGCGATCAACGAAAAGGGGAAGTTGATCCAAAAGAAAGACCCCATTTTCATGGAACCGGATGCCCGTGACGGCCGGGCTCATTTTTATGCACCGGTAAAAATAATCGGATCATGGAAAATCGACACATTCTGGTTCAACTTTTTCGTTATCTGGATCATGTCTTTTGTGCTGTATTTGACACTGCTGCACGATACGCTCAGGAAAACGATCGATTTTTTCGGCCGGATCAAGTTCAGGAAATCCGGCTGAAGTCGGAGGGAACTTGAAACACTACTGAGGCCAGCCGGTTTTGATGGTCCCGTTTTTAATCCCGGTGGTAATGCCCACCAGTGCTGATTTTATGGTATCCGGGATCAATGCATCATAATTGTGAAACGGCGCCATGCCTACAGCGTTATCATTCAGGTTTCCATGGATTACCGTTCCTCCCTGGAAATACTGGTAGTAATACCCTTTAAGCAGACCATAAACCATGATGTCAAGTTCTTTCATGCAGGAAGTCAGCAATACCGGGCCAACCTGCGGAATGGAGAAATACTGGTCAACATCAACACCAATGGCACATTTCCCGGCATCTTTCACCTTATAAAGTGCGCCATTGCCCGTTTTTCCAGCAAACGCAAAAATGATGGAAGCATTTTGACGGATAAGGCTGTCGGCAAGCCTGGCCCCCTGGAGTGTATCGGAAAATGAACTTGCATGATAACCCAGCACCGCAACATTTTTTGAATACTTTTTATTAAAATAGTCAATCCCGTTTGAATAACTCACGGAGAACTGCAGGATTTCAGGGATTTCAGGACCCGCGACAAATCCGGCAACCGGGTATGAATTGTTTTGGCTGTAAGCCCAGTAGGCGGCCAGAAATCCGCATGGGAACGAACTCTGGTCGACATCAAACACCACACACATTAAATTGGGAGGGGGTGAAACAACGGCGTAATCAATTAAGATGAAATCGGTGCCGGGATTGGCATAGGCGGCATCAATGGTGGCCTGGGCTGCATCAAAGGTACTGGTGATGATCAGGTCAAAACCATAGGAAAGATAGAGCTTAATTCCCTTGGATATATCTTCACTGGTTTTGCAATCATAGGCCTGGCAAATTATCGGGAAATCCTTTGCCGCCCTCTGATACCCCGCCAGCATATTCTGGTTGAAACCGGCATCTGAAAATCCTCCAAGTCCACCGAGAAGGCCGATTTTCAGAGCCGGCAGCGGTTCCGGTTCCGATGTCTTTAAACATGACGATAAAACATACGGAAGGATCAAAATGATGCTCCATGCAAAAAATGAAAATTTATTCATAAGGAGGTATCTGATTAATCATATAAGATATCTGTTTCCTCACCCGTTCATTCAAACGGAGCGCCTGATTTCACTATTTGACCAGTTCTCCGCTTAAAAGCAGCAACTCAGTCTCCGTTAACTTTGCCTTGAATTCAGCAGTGACCAGGCGGGTGCCGGCATTCAATAAATCCTGCTGAACTTCACGCAGCTGCAGGGATGAAATGGATCCGATGGCATAGCTTTCCTTCGCAATATCCATGTTTCTTTTCGCGAGCATCAGATTTTCCTGCTCAAAACCAATCATCTGGATTTGATTCCGGTAATCGTTATAGATCCGGGAAAGATAGGCCTCCAGCCTGTTTTCAAGCTGCCTGATCCCAAATTCGCTCGATTCCAGCGAAAGCGCAGCATTTTTAAACTGCCGGTTGAGATTTAATCCGTCGAAAAGCGTCATGCTCAGCGATAAACCCAGCGTTGGTCCGTAGTTGCGATTATACTGAATGAAATTTGCCTCGGTTTCGGAATGGTAATAGTTATAAGCTGCAGTGAAATCGAGTGTGGGCCATTGATCGGCCCTGGCCGATTTTACCTCCAACTGTGCCACCTGCTTGTTTCTGACCGCCAGCAAAAGGTTCCTGTTCACTGCTTTCATCGATTCGCGCAAGGAATCATAGTTCAGCATGCCGCTGACAACAATCGTATCCCTGACTAAAAAAGGAGTGTTGACATCCCTCGAGAGGAGATCGTTCAATGTCGTCTTTGAATTCTCAAAAACCGTTTGCTGGATCGACAGATCAGCCACATCGGCATTCAGTTCAACCCTGGCCTTGAGGTATTCCATCTCCGAACCTGTACCGGTTTCAAACCTCATTTTCGCCAGATCAAGCCGGAATTTGGAGATCATCACCTGTTCACCCATTATTTGCGTGACCTTTTCCTGCCTTATGATATCATAATAGCCGCCGATGATCCTTGCCATGGTATTCTCGACCGTGATCTTGGCACTCAACTCGCTTGCCTCATCAAGCCTCTTTAATTTATCCATGGAGATGAACATCTTCAGTCCATCGAAAATGGTCCATTCAAGCCCGATACCCGCTGTAATAAGATCGGAATTTGCCCTGGGATTATCGAGCACCGAGCCGGATGCGACCCTGACCAGGGCATCGCTGATTCCTTTCACGTAACCTGCATGCAAGCTGACCTCGGGGAGCATCCCCGCATTTCCGGGAGATGCATCGTTATGTGCGATCTGTTGTTGCTTTTGCGCGATGATGATCCCGTAATTGTTTGCAAGTCCGATAGCCACAGCCCTTTCAAGGGACAACAATTCCTGGCAGTCAGTCCTTTCCGTGAAAAGGAGCAGCATAAACCCGGTAACCAGGATTTTTTTCATCAGCTAATGTCCTCAGTCATGACAGCTTTATTCTCCACTGTTAATTCGGTATAATCAATTTTATTGGTCCGGGGATCCGATGACAAATAGGAATAGATCACCGGAATGATGTATAATGTAAGGAATGTGGCAAAGAAAAGCCCGCCAACTACTGCAATCCCCAATGATTGCCGGCTTTCGGCCGAAGCCCCCAATTTCAGGGCAATGGGGAGAATGCCAAGGATCATGGCTGCCGAGGTCATCAGGATGGGCCGGAACCGCGAAATCGCGGCACGCTGCACTGCCTCGATTTTATCAATGCCGGTGGCTTTGCGCTGGTTTGCAAACTCCACGATCAGAATACCATTTTTGGTTACCAGGCCGATCAGCATAATAATCCCGATTTCACTGAAAATATTGAGGGTCTGGTTGAAATACCATAATGTAAAAAGTGCACCCGCCAGGGCCAGCGGAACGGTAAACAGGATGATCAGGGGATCAACAAAACTCTCGAACTGGGCTGCAAGAATCAGGAAAATCAAAACAATGGCCAGCAGGAATACAAAGACAAGGCTTGATGAACTTTCGCGGTAATCGCGCGACTGGCCAGCCAGGGCAGTATTAAAGGTGGCAGGCAACGTCTGCTTCGACACTTCGTCCAGGGCTTTGATA
This sequence comes from uncultured Draconibacterium sp., assembly GCA_964590675.1. Taxonomy (GTDB): domain Bacteria; phylum Bacteroidota; class Bacteroidia; order Bacteroidales; family FEN-979; genus CAIVAT01. The sequence continues at coordinate 289 of CAZPWZ010000321.1, read as the reverse complement.
CCATCACCCAGTGTTGCACCCTGCGCAAGACCGGCAGACACTGTTGCGGAAATATACCTGTTAAAGGAAAAAATGGAGGCGGGATTGATGGACTCCTCCACTCGGATCAGGTTGTCGAGCAGGATCAGATCCCCCTTGTTGTTGCGCACATACAGTGCTTTCAGGTTGTCCGGGCGGTCACGATCATGACGCATCACCTGGCCGATAATCTCATACTGCTTGCCCTCCATGATGAAGTAACCATAGCGCTGGCCGCTCATGGTCAGCTGCAGGGTACGGGCAATTTCCT
>CAZPWZ010000320.1:0-3653 GCA_964590675.1 uncultured Draconibacterium sp. | reverse complement strand
GGCCAATATTTGCGCGCTTGTAGAAGCGATCAAAGTAAAAATTACTAACATGAATTTGGTTTGCATAACAAATGAGATAACAGCGGTTTTCATTAAAAGATAGTTGAATAAATTACCGGACAGGCGCCTTGGCGGCATACTGATCCATCACCCGGTCGAGGGTGCGGCAGCAAACCTTGCAAAAATGGATGTGCCGCGTGAACATGATGCAGTCGAGCTGGGACCGGTACAATCCTTTGGGCGTGTAGCCCGCACCCTCAAAAGCCCCAACGGCCTGGCGGTACTGCTCTTTGGCGAAATATTCATCCTCCTGCCTTAGCTGTCTCAGGAAAAGGGCCTCCATGATCTCCTCAGGGACTTTTGCCTTACGCAGACTGTCGCGCTGTTTCTGGATCCCATATCCGAACTGATCGAACGCCTCTTTATTCCATGGCGTTGGCAGCGGCGTGCCTGAAGTGACCAGGTCTTTCCATTTCAGGTTTTCCTTGTCGAGGAGGGCGGTAATGTTGTGTTCCCAGGGTTCGAGGGTGATATCGGGTGCTTCATAGGATACCGATGAAGTATAATATTCGTCGGCAAGCCCGGCCATGTGATGACCGAATTCATGCACCATGATGTAATCGGCAAATTTATTGCCGGCCGATACGGTAGTGTAAAGGTTGTATATTCCACCCCCGCCATAGGTCCGCTCATTCACCAGGATAACCATGAATTCGTAGGGCACCTGGGATGCAACATTCCGGATAGTTTTATTGTCGTAAGTAAGGGCATAGCGTTCGGAGTCAAAAGCGCCGTATTGCACCGAAAGGGGCGTGCGTTTAAAATCACCGGGATGCGGCTTGCATACGCCGGATACCTCCGAAGGGGTTTCAACGGCCCTGATATTGATGTCCTTTGTCCTTGCCGAGAATGGTTCGCTGGCCATCAGCACACCGGTAAGCCGTTTTGCATCGTTCCTGAACTTCTCCATTTCATTTTTGGCATATCCATCGCCCAGGATGACGATATCGACTTTTTCGGCAGCGGGACCGTTTTCCTGGATCAGGTAAACCTTGTTTGTGTGCACCATGGCTGCAGGATTCACTCCCCGTGATGCAGGATCGACATCCGTGGTCCAGAGGGTAACGAATTTATTGCTGGTCAGATCGCGTTTTTTGAGGATCACGGTTACCGTATTCTTTGGCCAGGGAAACCGCAGTGATTCATGAAAGGAACCCCACTGTGATTCAGCCTCCCCTGTTGTCTGCCATTCCCCGAAAATGCTGGCGAAACCCCTGGAGTAAAGCAGGATTTTACTTTCCTTGTCGATGACCTGGTAAAAATATAATCCAAGCTCCAGTTTGTCGATCAGCAGGGTTTTACTCCCCGGCCATGGACCATCTGCAACAATACGGTCGATGGCAAAGTGCTCCTCCCCTGATGAGCCGCTATGATTAAAATCAAGCCGCATGGTGTTATCGCCGAAATACTGGTCAAAAGGCATATTGCCCTGGTCTGAAACCAGGATGGTGTCGGTGCGAATCGAATCCGTCGCCATCCCTGAGCTGCTCTTTTTATCACCGGATTGATTGCAGGAAGATAACGTGATCAATAAAATTAAAACAGGAACGATTTTTTTCATGGTAGTTCATTTTTAAATTAAATTGCAGTTCATTGTTAAATTAATAGGTAAGCACTTCGACCAGGCCCTCCCTGATTTTTGCAAGTTCTTCTTCCGAAATTGTTCCGAGCTGCCGGATTAGTCTCTTTTGCGACAGAACCCTGACCTGGAAAGTGATCACTTCTGAATCAGCCTGCAGTCCGTTTTGTCTGTTTTTCTTTAACACCATGGATCCGGGAAAATTTTTAATACGGGAAGTGACAGGACAGATGATGCAGACATCGGTATTCTCATTCAGGGCATTGCCACTGATGATTACGACAGGCCTTGTGCCATCCTGCTCATGGCCTGTCACCGGGCCAAGATCTGCCAAAAAGATATCGCGCTGATTCATAGGGATTTTCGATTTTCAAAACGATCCACAACCTCCGTAAAATCCTGCAGGCCTTGTTCGGCAAGTTCCAATATTTCAGGCTCACGGGCAGATTTACTGAAGCCTTCCCTGAATTCCCGTTTTTTCTCCTGAAGTAAAAACTGCCTCAAAGCCTGCTCGATCACCGCATTTTTTGAAACACGGTATCTCTCCGCATAATCCCTGACTGCGGATGCCACCTCCTCAGGAAGCGTACTGGTATAGGTGATTTTATTTGTCATACGCTGCTTTTTCAACAAATATAGTCAATTTATTTATAATTCGTAAATACATATTAAAAATATACTTCTTTGAAGAGGAATTCTCTGCATCCTTTTGCGGGAACATATTCACGAAATCGTAACGAAACCGGTTAAAATCAAATTTTAAAAAAGGCATTGTAATGAAAAATATTATATTTTTGAACCTCAGTTAAAGTGAATCCCGGAACTTAAAAATCGTGTTTATGTATCAAAATTTTACCAAAAAGATTTTACTGGCTATTGCCTTTTTCTCCGTTTTCGGTATTGTTGCCTCATCCTGTAAATCAAAGGAACAGCCGAAAGGTGCAGCCCCAGCATTCAAGGTTATGGAAATCAAGGGCACAAGAGTCCCCGTTTACCTGCAAATGGTCGGCCAGGCTGTTGGTATTCCCACGGTTGAAATCCGTGCCCGTGTTGCCGGGTACCTGCAAAACTGGACATTCCAGGAGGGATCCATCGTTCAGAAGGGACAGGTGCTGTTTTCCATTGAAAAGGATGAATATCAAAATAATGTAAATTTCGCCGAAGCCGACCTTGAAAATAAAATCGCGGCCTGGGAGAAGGCCAAGCTGGATGTGGCAAGGCTCAAACCGCTGCTGTCGACCAACGCCATCAGCCAGAACGATTATGACAAGGCGGTTACAACTGAACAACAGGACCGGGCGCTTGTGGCAAGTTCGCGATCCAACCTGGCCCAGGCCAGGCTGAATTTGTCCTATGCCACAATGGCCTCCCCGATCACCGGCTATATTGGCGCCTGCGATGTGCGCCCGGGAAACCTGGTCGGCAAGGGTGAAAGTACCCTGTTGTCGACCGTATCGGCAATGGATCCGATGTATGTGGATTTCCAGATGAATGAGAATGATTATCTGCGGATTATGCGCTATATGGAGGCAAATAAAGTGACCATGACGGAGAGCAAGGCATATTTCAAAGTCTACCTGGGTTTATCCGATAACCTGCCATACGCTTATCCCGGGAAGATCGATTTTATCGACAGGGCCATCAACCCGCAAACGGGTACCATCGCTTTGCGTGCCGTGTTTCCAAACCCAGACGGACTAATCAAACCGGGAAATTTTGCCAATGTCAACCTGGTCCTGATGGAAGAGGATAACGGTATCGTTTTGCCGCAGAGCGCGACAGCGCAGATCCAGGGTAAAAATTTTGCCTTCGTCGTTGACAATGAGAACCAGGTGAAGAGGGTTCCAGTCATCCTGGGTCGTGGAGTTGGTAATAAATACATTGTTCAGGGTGGTCTGAAGATTGGCGACCGGGTTATGCTCGAAGGATTTCAAAAATTCCAGGAGGGAATGAAAATCAACCCGGTGATGGTACCCGACACATTGACTGTACCACTTACACCGGAGACGGTAAA
>CAZPWZ010000319.1:0-3663 GCA_964590675.1 uncultured Draconibacterium sp. | reverse complement strand
AACCGGGAATATGATGTTGGAGTACATGGCGATGGAGATCAGGTACCACAGGATGGCAAAGGAGAGGATGCTTTTTTCCCGGAAAGTGCGCAGCGCAATCAGGAACAATCCGCCATGAATGAGGAGTGACAGCAGTGCCCATATGTTTGCCAGGGTTACCAGGGGGATCATGTCAAAGCCATAATAATAGACCAGTGGATAAGGGTAGATCAATATCCGGAGGTAGAACAGCAAGGAGGTGAATCCTGTTCCAAGGCGGATCCAGAGACTGTTTTCAAAGAATAGCGGGTTTTCAATGAATCCGGTGGTCCGCTGCATCTGCGGGAGGAAAAGCCTTGGGCCAAATTGTGCTAAGATTATCAGGATGAGTACGATGACCATGTATGGGATAATCTTCTTCGGGGGGAAACCGGTAAAGAACCAGAGCACCAGCGGAATGAGGATCAGGTAAGGGAAGATGGATGATTTGCTGAGATAGCCGATGAAGAAGACAATCAGGGAAAAAAACACGTACCGGATCTTGTGCTTTTCGGCATAGTCAAGCATAAACCAGAGGCTGGCAAGACCGCAGATGAATGCCAGCATTTCGTCCCTGTTCTTCAGGCTGGCCACCACTTCGGTATGTACCGGGTGAGCCATGAACAGCAGGGTTATTACAAAGGGAAACAGGATGTTGAAATTCTTCAGCAGCCTTTTTAACACAAAAAACAGGAATACCGACAATGCCCAGTATAACAGGATGTTGATCCCGTGACTCACTCCCGGCTTATGCCCCCACAGCTGGTATTCGAGGGCGAAGGTGGCTCTCACGATGGGCCGGTAATCGGAGGCGTTTGCGCCAATGTTTCCCTGCTGGTTGATATACCGCGTCGAAAAAATTTCGGGAATGGCCTTGATCCCCTTTGCCACAACCGGATTGTTGGTGACATAGGAATCATCAACGGCAAATTTATTCAGGACCGTATTGCCATAGAGGATGAAGGCGAAGAGAAAGAAAAACAGGACAAAATACCGGTTGGCCTTCCCGGAGGCCGGTTTGATCAAATCCTGAGGTTTCAGTGTTCCTGATTTTTTCGGCGGAGCCTGTTTTCCCAGGGGAATTGTTTTTTTCGGTGGAACAATTTTCTTCATCCGGAGATTCAAATTTTTGCAAAGGTAGAAATTTCCAGTGCAAGCTTCACGAAATCATCAACCGAAAGTCGCTCGGCACGCAGGTCGAGGTAACGTGTCAATGTGTCGGACCCGGTTGGTGCCAGGCTAGCCGGAAGCAGCGGGCGAATTGCGTTACGCAGGGTTTTCCGGCGCTGGTTGAAAGCCATTTTAACCAGCCTGATGAAAAATGATTCGTCGCAGGCCAGTTTATCGGTTTTGTTCCTGCGCAGACGAATAACGGCCGATTTCACCTTGGGTGGTGGAGAAAACACAGATTCATTCACGGTGAAAAGGTATTCGATGTCGTAAAAAGCCTGCAGCAGCACACTGATGATACCGTAGGTTTTATTCCCCGGTGGTGAGGCAATGCGCTCTGCAACCTCCTTCTGGAACATCCCGATCACTTCCGGGATGCGGTCACGGTTTTCGAGGGCCTTGAAAAGGATCTGCGAGGAGATATTGTACGGGAAGTTCCCGATCACGGTGAATTTGGGAAGAAGGTGACTGCTGATCCCGCTTTCGCCGGTGAGGGAACCGGGCGCCGGAGGGAAATTGTCAAGATCATAGGCTAAAAAATCGGCCAGGATCACCTGGTCGGCTATTACAGGGAAGGTGGCCTTCAGGTAGGCCACCGATTCACGGTCCACCTCCATGAAACGCGCATCGAACCGGGGATCTTCGATGATGTATTTGGTGAGCACCCCCATCCCGGGTCCAATTTCAAGCACCAGCGGATATTCCGGGTTCAGGTAACTTACGATTTTCTGCGCAATATTTTCATCACGCAAAAAATGCTGACCCAGATGCTTTTTCGGACGGACCATCTTCGGTTGTTGTATTATTGAACGTTATCACCACGGAGCATCCGGAATTGTTTCCGGGCTTCGGGAGCAAATATACTGCCGGGGTACTGATCGAGTAATTCCTGGTAAAGCGACATGGCCTTTGCAGGATTTTTCAACTGTTTCTCATTCAGTGCACCTGCCTGCATCAGGGCTTCATCGGCAAGGAGCCCGCCCTGGTAATCCCGGGAAAGCTGCTGAAAAAGACTGTCGGCTTCAATGAACTTTCCCTCTTTGCGCTTTATTTGCCCCTTCTTGTAAAGCACCTGCTGCAGGATGGGATGTTCGCCAAAGGTCAGCGGAATTGAATCCAATGTTACCAGCGCGCGTTCCTCCTGGTTGCGGTAATCGAGCAAATCGGCGCGTGCATACATGCCCAGGGCCACGGTATTGCTGTCGGGATCGAAATTTTCGCTGATCAGCAACGACAATGCAATGGCATCGTTTGAAATAAGCTTGGATGTAGCTGCCTTCAATATGTCAGCCTGGGCCTTGGCCCATTTGAATTCCCCGATGTAGAATGAGAGCTTGGCGTTTTTAAATTTGGCCTCCTGGCCCAGCACATCATATTTGAAATCCTGGTATGCCTGCTGGTAAAGCAACGTCGCCTGCCACACATCATCGGTAAACAGCAATATATCAGCTAATTCTATTTTGCACCTGGCCTTATCGGCAGGCGGAACACCCGGCATGTGGATGGCACCGTCCAACAGATCAATGGCTTCCTGTGATTTTTCGAGGTAAAAGGCCTTAATGTGAGCCAGGTTTCTTATCAGGCTGATGTTTGCGGGATCACCGGCCGAACGCAGCAATTCATCCTGGAACTCCTTTTCGAGCAGTTCAAGTTGTTTCTTCGGGGGAACAGGCTCTGCGATGATCTTCGTATACCGGGTGTTGGCCAGCTCCCTCCGGCTGAAATCGTAATGGGAGGTTGCCGTTCCTTTCGAAACGAGGTACTCGTAGCATGCAACGGCCACATCATATTGCTCGTTCGAAACGGCGAGGCTTGCCAGCGACACCAGCCGGTCGCCATTCTCCTTCAACCGGCGGTCGAGGGCCCTGGCCTGGACCAGTGCAAGGTCAAAATCCTTTTGCTGGATGGAATACCACCATAGCAACTCTGCATAATAGGTTTTTTCAGGATCTTTCTGGGCCCGTGAAAGGAGCGCTTTGCGTAAAATTTCATTCTTTTCATTGTTCACATCAAAAGCCAGGATCATCTGGATCCGGTCCTGAACGGTATTCAGGTACGATTTATTCACCTCGAGCAGGTTGAGGTACTCCTCGGGGAGGTCGACGATGCCGAGCCGCTTGACGGGCCACAGCAGGGCGTCGGAGATGTAGGGCGGAAGGGGGAACGTCGATTTGCCGCACAGTGACGCCACCTCGGTCCAAGGGAGGAGTCCGTCGCCGGCGACGTTGTAGACACCCGACAGGTCGTGGTCGAGGACGAACAGGATGGACCGCACGACGTCGTCCTCGTGCACGAACTGGAAACGGGGATCGAAGCCGAACATCGACGGGACGAGCGGCAGCTCGAGGGCGCGGGTGAGCGGCGTGACGATCTCGCTGCCGATGACGTTGGAGAAGCGCAGCAGCGAGACGACGACGTGGGGGTTGTCCTCGGCGAAGTCGCGGACATATCCCTCGACCTGGTCGAGGCTGCGCT
>CAZPWZ010000318.1:0-3698 GCA_964590675.1 uncultured Draconibacterium sp. | reverse complement strand
CCAGGATCACGGTAATTTTATTTCGGGGGATATCAATATTTAGATTTCTCAGAATTTGAGTCTTCCCGGCAAACACATTTAAATCCCTGATCTCTATTTTTGTAGTCTGATCCATGCCCGATTCCAGCTAGAAATTGATTTTTGTTTTGTGATATCGTTTACCTATTCCCCGTGAAAACAAACTTACGATTAATATGATTAGCGTCAGCACCAGTGCAGAGGCATAAGCCCTGTTCTGAACTTCAGGAACCGGCGAAGACAATTGAAAGAAAATGGAAAGAGGTAATGTAGCAACGGGTTCAAGCAAACCATTCGGGAGATGGTCGGTATAGCCTGCAGTGAACAATACAGCTGCTGCATCCCCGATTCCGCGTCCAAAAGAAAGTAAGATCGCGGTGATGATGCCGGAAAATGACTGCCGTGTAAAAATCTTGAAAGCGATCTCCGACTTATTGGAGCCCAATGAGTAGGCGGCTTCCTGCAATCCTATGGGTACAGTACGAAGGATTTCATCCATTGACCTGATCATAATGGGCAGGATAAAAAGTGTAACGGTAAGAATACCAGCCAGCAGCGATGTTTTCAGTCCGAAGAAGATCATGAGGGAAAATCCAAAGGCTCCATAAACAATGGAAGGAACACCCCAAATCAGGTCGAGCAGGAACCGGATGACATCGATCACTTTTTTATGCCTGATCAGGAAAACATTAAGATACAATGCAACGGGCAAACCAATGACAAATGCAAGGATTGTAGCGCCTGTGGCCAGTGCCAGCGAACCAAGGATGGCATTCAGAATGCCCCCGCCCTTTCCGTAATAATACCCCCCCTGCGGAATTTGTGTGAGCATTTCCCAGGAAATGGAGGTCAGCCCTTTTTCAAAAATGCTGTAAATAATTATAGCAAGGATGGCAAGGATAAAGTAGGTCGCAAAAATCATAAGCGACTTGAAAATCTTTTCTTCTATTTTTTGTCCTCTGGTCAATACCTAGAATTTATTGTATCTTACAATAAAAAAATGCATCACAAGATTAAAAAACAATGAAACAGCCAATAGGAGCAGTGCAGCGAACATCAAGGCGGAATCGTACCTCGGGATCGAAAGCATTTCACCGTAGTTGTTGGCAATGAGCGCCGGCAGTGTGTAACCCGGATCAAAAACCCCCTTCGGAAGCCTGACTACATTTCCCACGACCATCAGCACGGCCATTGTTTCACCAAAGGCCCGGGCCAGGCCAAATCCAAAGGCTGCAATGATCCCCGGAAGGGCCTTCTTCATGAGAACATGTTTGATTGTCTGCCATTGTGTGGCACCCAATGACAGGGCAGCCTCTTTCAATTCCATGGGGATGGCCCTGAAAATCTCGATCAGGATATTTAAAACAAAGGGGATAATCATGATCGACAGGACAAAAGAGGCGGCGAGAATGCTGTAGCCCATCGTTTTTACCCCCATCCAGGGGCCCAGGTATTCCGATATGAAGGGAACGATGACCAGGATCCCCCAAAATCCATATACCACTGACGGGGTCCCTGCAAGGATGTCGATGGCAGGCTGCATGATCCGGAGGAAATTCTTTTTGGTGTACTGGGTAACATAGATAGCCGTCAGCAGGCAAACTGGTGCAGTGATCAGCATGGCTACCAGCGTCACCCAGACTGATCCGACAATAAAGGGATAAAAGCCGAACTGCCCGCTGGCAGGTTTCCACGTCCTGGAAAAAATCAGGTCAACAAGGGAATAATCCTGCAGCAGCAGGACGGATTTGAAGTAAAGTCCAAGAAACAACAGGAAAGGCAGAAATGCGACCAGCAACAAGCTGATAATCATCCATGTGTAATTGACCGCATGTCGCTGATCCCTGTTAAGAAGGTACATTTAGTCCAATTTTTGTAGTTCTGTGACAATCTGTTCCTTTTTGATGGCGACGTAGCCGGCTTCATTCACATATTTCTGTCCATCTGAGAGGATCCACCGGAGGAAAACCTGTACGAGCACATTGTCTGGTTTCCCGCCTGAAACAAAATACAGATCACGGGCAGGCGGAGAGGGGTATTTGCCATCATTTATGGCTTTCATGACGGAATCCATGGATCCGTAGAAGTTTTCGGCGGGATCAATAATTCCATTGTCATTGAGGTCGAGGGGGATCACATCCAATCCCTGGTATATTTTCCTTGTATGCATTTGATAAACAAATCCCAGGTTGTTAAACCCGATGCCTTCAATATTCCTCCTGACAGCATCCGCAACGCCGGGGTCTCCGTTCACGCCAAGTCCGAGTAAATCCTCCTGCTTGTTATCGTTGAGAAATTTTGCCCACATATCGGCAGCCCCGCACGCATCGGAACGGGTAAATGCCTGAAGCTCAACAGCTGAATTATTTCCAACTGCCTGACCCCAGGTCTTGATTTTTCCTGTGATAAAAATATCGAACAACTTCTGCTTCGTCAGTCCTTTCTTCTTCAGGTCGGACAAAACCGGATTATTCGCATTGATGGTTGGGATAACGGCATCCTTTGCCACAGCAATCCACCAGGCGCCTTTTGCCTGTTCTTCGGCGCTTACAGCTTTTGAATACATGCCCAGGTCAACCATTTTTGATAATGCATCCGTCATACCCTTCCCGGCTCCTCCGGCCGAAACGTTGACTGTGACACGGGGATGCAATTTCTCAAATTCCTCGGCCCATTTCACTGCAAGCGGGTACAGCGCGAAAGCGCCTGAAAGGGTTATTTTTCCTTTCAGGGTATCTTTGCCGGAACCGGCATTTTGGTCCTGACCCGAGTTACATGAGGGTAATGTTGCACCAGCAATCAATAATGCTGAAAGAAAAAGGAAGAAAACGGGGTATCTCCATTTCATATTTTGAGCTTTTATGTGATTGTAAAGTTAAATCAATCTGATAAAACAATGGCAAATATCATCTCCAAAATCCTAAAATATTTCAGGATAAAAAGTGGTTTATGATATCTTCCACCCTGATCCCTTCCGCCTCCGCCTTATAATTGCGGACTATCCTGTGGCGAAGCACGGAGGTGGCAACAGCCCTTACATCCTCGATATCAGGAGAATATTTTCCGTTAAGCGCGGCATGACATTTTGCTCCCAGGATAAGATACTGAGAGGCACGCGGGCCCGCGCCCCAGGTCAGATATTCGGTTGCCCATGGATTTGCTTTTCGTGTTTTCGGCCGGGTCATCGAAACCAGGTTCACTGCATACTGGAATACATTATCGGGTACTGGAATTTTTCTAACCAGGTTTTGAAAATAAAGGATCTCCTCGGCGAGTAAAACTACGGAAGGGGTAACTGACTTTTCGCTTGTAGTAGCCTTGACGATCTGGATCTCTTCTTCAAATGAAGGGTAATCAAGCCATATGTTAAACATGAACCGATCAAGTTGTGCTTCGGGCAACGGGTAGGTTCCCTCCTGCTCAATGGGATTTTGAGTAGCAAGCACAAAGAATGGTTCAGCAAGGTGGTAACTTGTGCCAGCGACCGTCACTGCTTTTTCCTGCATCGCTTCCAGGAGGGCCGACTGGGTTTTCGGCGGTGTCCGGTTAATCTCATCCGCCAGGATGATATTTGCAAATACCGGTCCCTTGATAAAGCGAAAGTGGCGATGTTCGTCAAGAATTTCTGTCCCGATGATATCAGAGGGCATCAGGTCGGGGGTAAACTGAATCCGGTTATA
>CAZPWZ010000317.1:0-3701 GCA_964590675.1 uncultured Draconibacterium sp. | reverse complement strand
AACATTGACTGCCGGATTGGCGGCAGAAGGAGATTGGCGATCCGGTTTCCCCGAAATTAAAAATATTTTTACCAGGACAAGAATGACTACCACGATGATAATCCCCGCCAGGATCAGTAAACGCTTCATCTTCGGTATATTTAATTAAATATCAATATATTATATACACACCTGTTCCAATAAAGTAATTTGTTCCCGGGATGGGCTCTACATAGCCGATTTTTAATTTTTCACCAACCTCACCGGGTTTGATCCAGTAGTATTCAACAAACCCACCGCCTAATCTGGCGATGGCAGAAAGTTCCCTGATAACATACTTTCCCCGTGAATCCTGGTAGTCATGGAGATCCTTCCCGATAAGGTCCTTTTGCGTTGCATGTGCAAGGTTCGTACACTGGAAATTGTAGACATAAAAATAGCCAGAATTATCTTCATAAAAACGAATGGAGTCAATATAAATCCGGATGATATTAATTCTGGCAGCTGAATCAGGGATGGTCCTCAGAAGCTCACCAAGTCCGACGGCAGAAGCGTGAACAACCGCTTTGGCAGTTTTCTTATTCGCTTCCAGCGACGATTCCTGCGTTAAAGGTTCAGGATCATCCGATTTATTACAGGATGCTGACAGGACTGAAAATATTGCTAAAAAAAAGATTACGCGATTAATTCTTCTATGCATATTACACAATGAATTAATTTCACCTGTTGTTGAACACACTTCGACTCCGCTCATTGTTCCGGATATGCTGAAACTGGATCCTGAACGAAGCCGTTTATTTCCCTTCACGGCGGAGGGCATTGCAGGAATTTAATCCGTTCTGCCGTATTATTTCCAATTCATCGGTCGAAAACACTTCAGCCTTGAATAACTTGTAAAATTGTTCCGAAACACCATCCCCAAAGATAAGTGAATCATCGGTATTAATGGTCACCTTAACGCCATGATCAAAAAGGATACGGATAGGATGAGTTTTATATGACCTGACCCGTTTCAGCTTTATATTGCTGGTCGGACAAACGTTCAATTGAATTTTATTATCCGCGAGCCATCTCATAACGGAAGGAGAACCAGCTGCTCCGATTCCATGCTGGACTGCATCCAGGTCGAGGATCTCAACGGCCTCCCTTACCGATTCAGCCGACCCGAATTCTCCTGCATGAGCCTTGCATTGCAAACCCTGCTTTTTTGCATACCGGTACAATTCCCTGAAATTTGCCACAGGCTGGGCATTTTCATCATCGTACAGGTCGATGGATTTGAAATAATTAAAATCAAGATATTTTTCAAAATGGGGAAGCAGCGTGCGCATTGGTTTGCTGCGGGAAAATCCCAGTTCAGGCGAAAAATCCATCCCCGGTGCAATCAGTTGGTGATATTGTTTCAAAGTAGCAACGATCCGCGTTGCAGGGATATTGAACATCGCACCAAACATGACATCGATGCTCATCTCCAGCCTGGTTACGCCGTCGTACTTAGCCTGGATAAATGCCGCCTCCACCCCTTTCTCGAATGCTCCGGGCAAGCTAAAGTAGGGACGTAATTCTTTTACCACCCAATCATTAAGATCACCAATCCCCCCTTTTACCGCTTTAAACTTCGACAGCCTTTTTCCATAATGCTTCTCTATTACAGAACGTTTTCCCCCAAGCAGGCAGTGGTTATGAAGATCGCTTTTGGGTAGCGCACGAAAAGTCCGGATATCGAAAGACTCAGCCATGCTTACAACTTTAGTGATACCATGAACTGATCGTTCGGAAGTATGGGGCCATATGCCCTGGAAAAGCCAAAGGAAAGGGTTGACTTCAGCAAGGTGAACAACACGAGTTCCATGTCGAGCTGAATGCCTGTTGCAAAGAAATTCTGCTGAGCCTGGTCATTGGCAAAGTTTGTGAAAAGCCCCATTCCAAAAAGGGAAAACCTGGCATAGGTTGAATAAAAACCCAATAGTCCAAGCTTACGGAACCGTATGGGCTTAAAATCAATTTCGGTGGTCAGCTTGCCATAATTCAGCGCTGAAATTTCATCGATCTCAACACCAGGAAAACTCGACATATCCCGATACTGCGTGGCTGTCCGGTAATCGACAAAGTTATTCCCGAATCCACCGAAATAAAAGTACGAGTTGGTTTTATCCGATTCACCGAAACTTTGACCTGCCGAAGTCCTGAACCATAGTGAAGTATTACGGAGAGGCAATAGGAATCCAAAGTCGAAATTATTGATCAGCTGCGGATAAAAGGTCTCCCTGGCAAAACTGGTATAGGCATAAACGCTCCAGTCATATCCCTTCTCAGGCTCAATGGCTCCCAGCGATTTCCGGAGGTAGCTCTTGTGATAATTGATGGTGGCAATGTACAGTTCCGTGTAGTCGGAGGCAATATTCTGGTAAAACGGCAATGTTTCAAGGTCGCCATAGGCCGTCAGCTTGACAAAGAAATCAGTTTTGCCCGGGGCCAGCCGGTTGAATAACTTGTAATATTTTGCAGAAACCGAATATCCCGCCCTGCTGAATTTGGTAGGCCCGAAAAGATCATAAAAATCGGCATAATTATAATTCACATTGAAGGTCCAGTTCCAGATCGTATAATCGATGCCCAGGTGAATTGTTTGTTTCAGCGGAAGATTCGGGTTGGGCGAAAACGACCATTTCAGCGTCAGCGAATTCAGCCCCATCGGATCCATGAAATTCATCCTGTAACCTGCCGTCACATAACTTTTATATCCCTGGATGATCGGGTAAGCGCTGGCCAGCTTCAGCTCCTTGATGGGCACATAGCGCTTTTCAGTGACGTCGAGTGAGTCGAGATTGATCTTCGAAGGAGGTAGAAGTATCCAGGATTCGACCTCGGGATATTTATGATATATTTTCTGTCCCAGGAATTCGATGGCATTGACATGGGCCATGGTATCAATTTTCATGATTACCGGCACCATGCCATCCTGGGTGTATTCGAGGACGAGCATGGAGTCGCTGGAAAGGGGCAGCGGCCTGAAGAATCCGCTGGTGGCATTGGTAAGTATCTCGGGATGTGAGGTTTCAATTGATATCCTGAAAACATTCGAGGCTCCGGTGATGTAAGATGTACCAAAAAGATATTTCCCATCGGGTGAAAAAACAAAATTCGCCGCCGGGTTATCCTCAAATTCGTAAATCATCCTGAATTCCGTTTTCCCGGCCAGCAGATCAGATATCCTGAACAGTACCAGCTTTTGCCGGCCCTGGATATCGGAAAGCGTTCCTGACAAAAACAATCCATCCTGCGAAATATCGAGGTCGGAAAAATCCTTGCCAAAAGGAAGTGTATAGAGTTCCTGCCACTTCTTATAGGGCGGGAGGATGCGAATGAGTGTTGATCTCCCGCTCATGCTTTGAACGCCATAGATGGCATGGTCCTTCCTGTTGTATACCAGGTTCCCGGCCCGGTCATACTTGATGAGGTTCCTGACTTTCCCCGTTGCAACATCAATGGATTGAAGTCCGCGCCAGTCATTGTTATGCGTCGAGGCGAAAAGTGTTTTCGAGGAATCATCGTATGCAAGGCTTGTAACATAGTACAGGCTCGGACTGGGTACCGGCGCTATTTTGGTCATCTCCCCTGTTTTTATATCAATGCTGGCAATATGTGCCAGCTTACCCGGGTAATTCACCGCCATGTAGATTTTGCCGGCATCCTTGTCGTAATGCGGCCGAGAGGCAGAT
>CAZPWZ010000316.1:0-3704 GCA_964590675.1 uncultured Draconibacterium sp. | reverse complement strand
TCCTGGCCCGGAATATCAGGCAGTTTAAAATCCATCAGGACCAGGTCTATTTCCGGGTGATCCTGAAATATCTGCAAAGCCTCTGCCCCATTCCAGGCATGCAGTATCCGGAGTTTATGCCTGTGGAGAATGATCTGCAGAAATTCAAAATTATCAGCCTCATCTTCAACTACAAGAATATTTTTTCCGATAATTTGACCGGGTCGATCCGGTTCATTTGGTAAAACGCTGATCTTTTTACTTTTAGGATGATATGGAAGGCTGACCAGGAATTTTGACCCCTTACCAGGCATCGAATCAAGGTAAATGTCCCCGCCCTGCTTCCTGATAAAAGCTTTTGAGATGGCCAATCCGAGTCCCGTTCCACCATACTGCCTTGCCAATCCCGTTTCAACCTGCCAGAACCGGTCAAATACCGCCACCTGGTGTTCCGGTGCAATTCCAATTCCCGTATCTTCGACAAACAACTGCAACTGATCATTGACCAGCCGGTATCCAAAATTGATTTCCCCTTCTGAGGTGAATTTCAGGGCATTGGTAAGCAAATTTTCAAGCACCTGCCTTGTTTTGGAAGGATCGCCCGCGATAATGCACTCATCCCCGGTCAAATCCTTGTGCAGCGACATGGACAGTCCCTTCCTGGAGGCTTTGGGCAAATAGTTTTCAAGCAGGGAATCCATTATGTCATTGAGGCTGAAATCGACAGTCTCTATATCGATCAATCCTGCCTCGATCTTGGAAATGTCAATGATATCGCTGATAATATGAAGCAATTGCTGACAATTGTCGTTGATGATCTTTACAAACCGGTTACGTTCAGTTTCATCCAGGTCTGGGTCATTCAGCAGGCCTGAGAATCCGATGATCCCGTTCATCGGGGTACGGATCTCATGTGACATGTTTGCAAGAAAGGCCGACTTAAGACGGTCACTTTCTTCAGCTTTATCCCTCGCGCTGAGAATCTCGGATTCATAACGTTTCCGTTCTGAAATATCCACGATGCCTCCGTAAAGCATGTGATTGTTCCCAGCACCACCTTCGGTAACACATTCAACGTACGACTCGATCCAGGAAACACTTCCATCCTTTTTCCTTATCCGGAGCTCTGTCCGGCCCGACGTTCCGGGCATTAAGCCAATGACCTTGGTGTCGAACTGGGGAAGATCCTCTTCGAGCACCAAAAACCGCCAGCATTTTTTTTCGAAGATCTCTTCAATCGTATATCCGGTAAGTTTCTCAGCAGCCCTGGTCATCCAGTCGATAAAATAATTACCCTTATCGTTCAGTTTGCAGGAAAAGGCCATATCCGAAATCGTAGTCGAAATGTACCGGTGCTTTTCTTCACTGTTTTTTAACGCCTGCTCACTTTTCTCCCTTGCCGCCATTTCGAGTTTCAAATCCTCCAAAAGGTTCAGGGTGGCAGCCTGGGTCTGCTTCAGTTTTAAATTGGCCTCCTGAAGCTCCTTTTCCGTTTGCCTCCGCTCAGCGAGCTCTTTTTCAATGGCCAGGGTGCGTTCAATTACAAGAGATGCAAGTTGTTCATTTTCTATGCGTTGTGCAATAATCGCATCCTTGATCTTGATCATGGCCTTGACCTGTGCGATCAGTTCAACCGCATCGATGGGTTTGGCAAGAAAAACTTCAGCACCAGCTTCAAGGGCCTCAAGGCGAATCTGGCGATCGCTTTTCAGCGCCGTGAGAATGATGATCGGAATATGCCGGCTGCGCTCATCTGACTTCAGCTGGCGGCATACAGACAGTCCATCCATCCCGGGCATGACAACATCGAGCAAAATGACATGCGGATCTTCTGATATCGCTAACTTGATACCTTGCGCACCGGAAGTAGAGGTATATAACTTTGCCGTTGGAAAAGCTTCCCCAATAAGGGCCCTGATGGTAATGAGGTTATCGGTGTTGTCATCGATGGCAAGCAACCGGAGGGTGTTTTCAGGCATGCAGCAGAATTAAGTACACCATGTTATATTGCATCTTGACATAATTGCAAAAGCAATTGTGTTTTTATACGATCATGCGGAAAGATTGAGCAGGCGAATATTTGCAACCTCAAACCGCCGAAGTATGATACATGAAACGATTGTAAAAATACTAATTAATAGTTAAAAGTCAACAGCCGGAGTGTAACACAATTCGTTTGGACACAATAGTTTGGGTGCAATCATTCAAAATAAGTAGCTTTGCCTGGGACAGATGAACGCAAAACACTGATAATGAAACAACTCCGGAATACACCCTGAGCGGTAAAACCGGCTGGGCCATCCGCAACGGGAACAATTATGGCAGGTTCGCGGGGTGGATTGAGGTTATAGGAAAGGTTTGGTTTTTGGCAACCCTTGTCGAACCGAAGATTCAGGAGGAGATCAACGATTTTACGGCTGCCCGGAAATTCGTCACACTGGATGCACTTGAACATCTTAACATCATAAAATAACGGAATACGTTATAAGTAAACAACACAGGGGTTATTTCTCATTCCACTAAAACGCCAGAGAATAATTCATCAGAAAGGATTTTTTTTCGGGAATTGCAGACAAATTTCGCCATTCTGTCTATTAGTTTCCAGCCCCTCTCAGAAATGGATATATTTGCCGGACAAATTTGATGGTTGAACAGTATGAGCCGGTTTGTTTTACTAATTCTTCTCCATATATCATGTTCCGCCGTCCTTTGTTCCCAGAATAAAAATCCCGGGCTTGTTTCAGGTCGTGTGACCGATGCACTAACCAGCACTCCGGTTGAGTATGCCAATATCGTACTTCGCGATACCATAACGCATTCGATGGTTAACGGCGTGGTGTCAGACAGCAACGGATTTTTCAAAATGAATGATGTTCCTTTTGGCACATTTTATATTGAATACAGCTTCATCGGTTATGAAAAGCAAAAAACCAAACCGTTCAGCATCAGCCGCAAACAACCAAAGACATATCTCGGGGAATTAACGCTTGCCTCCTCGGCAATCAACATGAACGAAGTAACCGTAACCGGCGAACGGAACATGATGATCAACCGGATCGACCGAAAGGTGTTCAACGTACAGAAAGACATCCAGGCGCAAACGGGCACGGTGACCGATATGCTTCAGACCATTCCTTCAATTTCGGTGGATATTGACGGGAACATCAGCATCCGCGGATCGGGAAGCATTACCATCCTGATCAACGGGAGGCCATCGGTGATGACCGGCACCGCCAACCTGGAGCAAATGCCTGCATCACTGGTGGAAAAAATTGAAGTCATCACCAACCCATCGGCCAAATACCGGCCCGACGGCACCGGCGGGATCATCAACATCATCCTGAAAAAAGAACGGAAAGCAGGCTTTAACAGTATCCTGGGGGCGAATGCCGGGAACAACAGCAGGTTCAACACCAACCTGCAGCTCAATTACAACACCGGGAAGGTGAACCTGTTCGGAAGCTATGGTTTCCGGCAGGACTACCGGTTCCGAAGCGGTGATCTTTATTCACAAACCATCGACACCACTACCAGTCAATCAACCTACCTGGAGCAAACATCATCGGGCAGTTCGCATTCCCTTTCACACCTGGCACAACTGGGAACCGACTGGAGCATGGGAACAAAAGACGTTGCCGGCATCTCGGGCACATATAATTACCGCGAAAATAAACGATCCAACACGGATGTGAATCTCTACTCGGACAACAGCCTGCAGCCTGAGG
>CAZPWZ010000315.1:0-3708 GCA_964590675.1 uncultured Draconibacterium sp. | reverse complement strand
ATTGAAGTTGAGTCAACCATCAACGGTTATTACGATCAATATCTAACGGCGCTGTATAACAAGATAAAAGCCTGATTTCAAATTATAATGCATCTTGACAGGATTGCAAAAGCCATCGTGTTTAGATGCAGTCATACTGAGCGTTTGAATTTGCTTTCATTTGCATATTCAAACAGCCGAAGTATAATTTAATCAAAAAAAAACAAATTTCAACCTATTCATAGAAAATTATGGCGTATTATTACGTTATTTAAAAACATAACGTATATTTGCGCCATAATATTCCTTCATACATGCAACAATTGAAGGTCAGTTATAGAGAATTCCCGGTGATGACAAAAATCATAAATTTTAAATCGTAAATCGTAAATCGTAAATCAAAATGGCCTTCGCAAAAACAGACCTGTTCGACAGTAAGTTAACTTCCGCTGCAGTTTTATTCAAGGCTCTGGCGCATCCTGCCCGGTTGGCAATCCTTAAATATCTTGCCGAAACCAAAGTTTGTATTACAGGAGATATCTCTGATGAACTGCCGTTAAGCCGCACGACCGTTAATCAGCACCTGACGGAGTTAAAGAATGCCGGTCTCATTCAGGGGCATGTGGATGGCGTGAAGGTCAATTATTGCCTGAATCCTGCGAAAATTAAAGATCTTGTGCATTTGGCCAATGATTTTTTTAGGGATATTGACCTCGAAACTGAAAACCAATGTGGTTAGTTTCAAATTTTCAAATCCTCAAATCTTCAAATTAATGAAAATCTTAATATTATGTACCGGCAACTCATGCCGGAGCCAGATGGCAGAAGGTTTTATGAAATCTTTCGATGCTCGTATAGAAGTGTTTTCCGCAGGGACACACCCGGCTGGTCAGGCCAATCCTCATGCAGTTGCAGCAATGAAAGAGATCGGGATCGATATTTCGCACAATAAGCCAAAAAGTGTTGATATGTTTGTTGCCGACCCGTTCGATTATGTGATAACGGTTTGCGGCGGGGCCATGGAGGTGTGTCCGGCCTTTACCGGTGAGGTTAAACACCGGCTGCATATCGGGTTTGATGATCCGGCTGCTGCAACCGGGACCGTCGATGAGGTGATGCAGGTTTATCGCAGGGTTCGCGATGAAATCAAAGCGGGCTTTCATGCCTTTTATCTAAACAAGATAAAGTGTGCCATGGACCAGGAGGCTGAGGAGTTGAAGGAGATCGTGAAAGTAAAGTATGGCAAGATCGCCGCGCAACGCAAAGAGCAGAACCAATCATCCTGTTGCGGGGCGACTTCCTGCTGTGGTGATGACGTGGATTACACCATTTTCAGCGAGGATTATTCCCAGGCGCACGGATATAATCCCGATGCAGACCTTGGCCTCGGATGCGGCATCCCGACTGATTTTGCGGGAATCAAATCGGGTGATCATGTCCTTGACCTGGGGAGTGGCGCCGGGAATGATTGCTTTGTGGCAAGGGCCATGGTCGGAGAAACCGGGAAGGTAACGGGATTGGATTTCACGGATGAAATGATAAACAAGGCTGTAGAAAACAATCAGAAACTCGGTTACACGAATGTGGAATTCATCCGGGGCGATATTGAACAGATGCCTTTGCCCTCAGGCCATTACGATGTGGTCGTATCGAATTGCGTGCTGAACCTGGTTCCCGATAAACAAAAAGCTTTCGCGGAGATCAGCAGGGTCCTGAAAAATGGAGGTCATTTTTGTGTTTCGGACGTGGTCATAAAAGGGAATCTTCCTGCAATGCTAAAACAGGATGCCGAAATGTATGCCGGTTGTGTTTCCGGGGCCATTCAAATGGAGGCATATCTTGGGATCATCGAAAACACGGGATTCAGGGATGTAGTGGTTCACAAACAAAAAGCCATCACCATTCCGGATGATACGCTTTTGAAATATCTGACACCCGGGGAGTTGGATGAGTTTAAAAGTGGAGGAACAGGGATTTTCAGCATCACGGTTTCAGCGACAAAACAGTGAAAGGGTGAAAGAATAAATATGGACGAGTTGATGAAAAAATGAAAATATGGGTTAGTGAGTGGCTAGTTGGAAAATATTAACAGACAACCAAATAAAGAATTTGTAATTAAATATTTAACATAACCAGGTATGGGAAGCAACGACAAAGTCAGGAGTCAGACAGAGGGCCAGGACAACCAGCAATGCGCATGTGAGGGTAACTGTTGTCCGCCAAAAAAGAACAACATGACTCCTAAAATTGTTTTTACAATCATACTGCTTGCGGCCATCGGCGTAATTGCATTTAAACTTGTCAATAAGCCTGCGCCAGCTGCAGTTAAAGAATCCTGTTGTCCGGCGAAAAACTCAACTGGTTGCGACACAACGACAACAACCACCTGCGACACAACAAAGACAACAACCTCCGATACAACGAAAGGTTCATCATGTTGCCCTAAATAATTGAACTATGGATACATGGATCAACCAGGTTTTAAGTAACGACCACGCCTCAGTCATGATTCTGATTGCGGTTCTGGTGATGGGGATACTTAGCGTATTTACCTGTGCCTGTAATTTTGCCATCATCGGTGTTGTTGCCGGCTATTCCGGAGCCAGTCCCGTAACCGGTAAATCTAAAATGGTGATATGGAAAGGATTAGCATTCCTCCTTGGCACTATCATATCGATGTCAGTGATTGGAGCACTTTTCGGTTTCGCGGGAAAGTGGGTCAGTGATTCATTGGGCAGCTATTGGAAAATTGCGGCCGGATTAGTCGCCATTGTTTTCGGATTGTATTCCATGGATTTAATGCCCTTTAAGTTACCCGGCATTTCGTTGAAGAAAGCGGAATCACAACAAACCATGTTCACCGCGATTATCTTCGGCTTTGCAGTTGGAGGATTATCCGCTGCCTGTAATTCCTGTTGCAATCCATTTTTCCCGGTGATCCTGGCAGCATCATTTGTTAAGGGCAGTGCCATGTGGGGATTCGTGATGTTAACTGCTTTTGCCCTTGGATTCGGTCTGCCGCTTGCCGCCATGATCGTCGGTATCAGCCTGGGATTGGGGAAGATATCAACAGTTTTATCCATGGTTGTCAAAATTGCTAAATATATCGGAGGCATTGCCCTTGTTGCACTGGGATTCTATCTGCTCTTAACCTTTTGATCATGATGGCCGGTTATATTCACGGAGAAATTGAGACAGCTGCAGGTTCTTTGCCACGTATTGCAACCCGCTGGACCCGGCATGATCGCTGGGGTGCAATAAAGACCCGCTGGTCTGTTGGAAGAATGAAATACCGTGTGTCGCCAGGAATTTATGCCGTTGGTGAGCCCGACCGGAATTCCAGGGTTTTTGTGACCGGCAATTATAAACTCAGTTTCGATCACCTTCGA
This sequence comes from uncultured Draconibacterium sp., assembly GCA_964590675.1. GTDB lineage: Bacteria > Bacteroidota > Bacteroidia > Bacteroidales > FEN-979 > CAIVAT01. The sequence continues at coordinate 340 of CAZPWZ010000315.1, read as the reverse complement.
AGGGCTTTGGATGGCATGAATAGCTGGATCCTTGTTATCGATACCAAAGGGATCAACGTTTGGTGTGCTGCCGGCAAAGGAACCTTCAGTACCAAAGAGGTGGTGAGGCGAATCCGCATTCATCACCTCGATCAGGTTGTCGATCACCGGAAACTAATACTTCCACAGCTCGGTGCCACGGGTGTCGCGGCACATGATGTAAAGAAGATGACCGGATTTGTCGTCATTTATGGGCCAGTCAAAGCGGAGGATATTAATGCCTTTTTGGAAGCAGGACTGAAAGCAACCGAGGCCATGCGACGCATGACTTTTCCCCTGGTCGACCGGCTTAAGCTGATAC
>CAZPWZ010000314.1:0-3710 GCA_964590675.1 uncultured Draconibacterium sp. | reverse complement strand
GTTCAGACTTGCGTCCATTGACCAATATTCCTTACTGCTGCCTCCCGTAGGAGTCTGGTCCGTGTCTCAGTACCAGTGTGGGGGTGAATCCTCTCAGAACCCCTAGACATCGAAGCCTTGGTGAGCCGTTACCTCACCAACTAGCTAATGTCGCGCATGCTCATCCAAAACCGCCGGAGCTTTAATTATAAAGAGATGCCTCTTCATAATATTATGGGGTATTAATCCCGATTTCTCGGGGCTATCCCCCAGTTAAGGGTAGATTGCATACGTGTTACGCACCCGTGCGCCACTCGTCATCATCCATTGCTGGACATGTTACCGTTCGACTTGCATGTATTAGGCCTGCCGCTAGCGTTAATCCTGAGCCAGGATCAAACTCTCCATAGTAAAAGAAAAATTTAATCTTATTCAGGGTTACTATTACCAAAAAGAAATTAACTAGGTTAATTATTAATCTGGGATATTTGCTACTACATTTACTTCAGTCTTTCAAAGAACATTTCTTCATTTCCCCATCCGGGTACTTTGTTTTAAATCGGACTGCAAAATTACAACCTTTTTTCATTTCACCAAACTTTTTTAAAATTATTTTCAAAAAAGTTTTTCCCACTGCCAAAATCATCTCTAATCACTCGCCACTGTTGGTCATCTTGCAATCACACATTCAAAGAACATCGAAACGGGAGTGCAAAAGTACAGATTAAATTTGAACCACCAAGACATTTCTTTTATTTTTTCGAATATTTTTCAATTATTTTTTGCTGTGTTTTATAATATGATAAATGCCAGGTGTTTACCAATCAATCTTTTTTTGCATTATCTTTGCATATTCATTCATATATACCATTGAGGAGCCTAAAACATGAACCAGACCGCAAAATTACGAACCATCTCCCTCTTGTTCCTGCTGATTACTGTTACATCATCATTTGCACAGGATACCATCCCCTCTCTCTCTGCAAAACCCAGGAATCCAGATAGTTTCTGGCGCCGCGTTTCCATCGGGGGAAACCTTGGATTCCAGTTCGGCACGGTAACCGGGATCACCCTGAGCCCTGAGATTGCCATTCGTACCATTGATCATCTGTATGTCGGCGTGCGTTTGATATACCAGTACTATAATTATAAGAACTATTTCTGGGATAATGATGCAAAGAACTATCTTAGCTATGAATCCAGTGTTTATGGCGGCGGTATCTACCTGCGATATTACCTCCGCAGCCTTTTTCCCGACAACTTTATCGGAAACCTCTTCGCACATGTTGAATATGAATACCAAACCTACACGCGACCCTATTCTGTTTCACCCGGCGGCCATATTTATGATCCGTATGGAAATCCCTATGTCCAGGGCAAGGAGCGGGTCGAGATCAACAGCCTGTTCGTTGGAGGAGGTTATCGTCAGCCCATCGGCAATCGCGTATCCATGGACCTGCTTCTGCTGTTCAACCTGAACGATACCTATAATTCGCCGTATTCAAATCCGATATTCCGCCTGGGAGTCGGGGTTGGACTCTAATTCTTTACGGTCATCATCCAGCCAACCGCCTGAAAAAAGAAATCAATTGATGCACCTGCCTGGGCAACCGCCGGCACCTTTCGGTGCTGAAGCGCCTTACCCTGGCCTGCATTTGAAACCATATCCCGTATAAACCTGAGGATATTGACGATCCCGTCATAATTCAGCGTTGCGGCATGATCCGTTAACGTATGATAGTCATCATGCAGTCCGGTGGTGAAAAATAATACCGGGATTTTTGCCTGGTAAAATGGATCATGGTCGGAATAGGGCAGGCTTGCATTGATGCGGTTTATCCTGAAACAGGGATGCGGCGTGCTTTTCAGGATGCCGCGCCATTCAGCAGATGAACCGGTTGCTTCAACTTCAAGGATATTCCCCTGGCTTCCAAGTCTGCCGATCATATCGAGGTTAAGCATATAACGGACAGAGGCAAGCGGGATAGTCGGATTATTAATAAAATAATCAGATCCCCAAAGACCCTTCTCCTCGGCGGAAAAGGCTATAAACAGGTAATTGTTCACCGTATCGCGATGGGTGGAATAATATCTTGCCAATTCAAGGATGCCCGCAGTACCGCTTGCATTGTCATCCGCTCCGTAAAAGATACCGCCGTCATTTTTCATCCCCAGGTGATCAAAATGTGCTCCTATGACGATCGTTTGGGAAGCCTGGTTGTCAATGTACCCTATAATATTAGTATATATATTGGTCTTGCGGTCAATCTGCACATTGACCCTCGCAAGGGTGCCCGTTTGCCGCTTCAGACGGACAGCAGTGTTCATATCCGCATACAGGGCGATACCGGGAAGGGTATCGGAATCCCGGAAGTTGAACAAATTTTCGAGCCAGGGCGAATCAGGATTCCAGAAGATGACTCCGATGGCACCTCTGTCAAGCGCCGATTTCATGCGGTTCTTCGGTGTAAACCTGCCCGGCATGGTGGAATTGTCAAGGAGGGTATCTGCTACCTGAAGATCGATGAGGATTATCCTTCCCCGGATATCTCCTGCATCGGAGAACTGGTCAATGTTCCGTTCGGGAATGACCAGGCCCTGCTGTCCGTCAACCAGGATACCCTGCCTGTCCCCGTTCATTGAAAGGGAGGTTACCCCAAACTCCTTCCTGTATGTGTACCGGATATCATCAACCGTGAGTTTTGTTGTCCAGTGATAACCAACCTGGAACTTCACAAACTCCTGGTAATAACTCCCTGAATCCTTGCCTTTCGGCAGCAAACCGGCTTCCCTGAATTGTGAACTCAGGTATCGTGCGGCTTTTCGTTCACCTTCCGTGCCTGCTTCGCGTCCTTGAAGGGAGTCCGATGCAAGTACCAATACATCATGCACAATCCGCGACCGCACAGCCTCCTTTTCCATTGAAAATAAAACTCCCTGTCCCTGGAGTGCCAATGACATCCAAAGGACAGGGAGGATAAGCCATATCCGGACCATATCCGTGGTTATCTTGCAGGAATATTTTTGAGCACCTCCAGGGTCAGATCCCAGAATTTGACGGTTGATTGTATATCCAGGCGCTCGTCTGGAGAATGCGCCCCCTTGATGGTCGGACCGAATGATACCATATCCATTCCCGGATAGATCGCGCCAACAAGTCCGCATTCCAGGCCGGCATGGATGGCAAGCACTTGCGGCTCCTGTGAAAACAGCCTGCGGTATGCCTCTGCCGTGACTTTTAAAACTTCCGAGTCGGGATTGGGCTTCCAGCCAGGATAACCCGCTGAATGCTCTACATCCGCCTGCATCAGGTAGAATACACTGGCTACCATGTCAGCAATATCTTTTTTCGATGATTCGACCGAACTGCGCTGACTTGTGGTGATGATGATCTTCTTGTCATTGAATTTTACAGATGCAAGGTTTGTAGATGTTTCAACAAAATCGGGAATTTCACGCGACATGGCGATGACCCCGTGGGGACAGGCATACAGCGCATCGAGCAGGTCGGCCTGCAGCACGTCATAAAGCACCGCATCCGGCATGGCAGCGGGTTCAATTGCAAAGGAAAGATCCGGCTCGGTAATATGCAGCTCCGATTTTATGTCGCTGGCATACCCGGCAGCATATTCCAATAAAGGCTTTTCATTGTCCCTGTGAACGGTGAAAATGGCAAAGGCTTCACGGGCGAGCGCGTTTCGCAGGTTGCCGGCATTGAGGTCGGCAAGCGC
>CAZPWZ010000313.1:0-3723 GCA_964590675.1 uncultured Draconibacterium sp. | reverse complement strand
ACTGAGATACAACCCGAACCTTGATAAAGACGGGCCAATGCAATGGCAGGTGCAACTGGATACCAACATTGTCGGACATCCCAGGATTATCCCGACCGGTACCGCCGGTGAAAATGGGGTGGTTGTCACCGATATGGCAAACAACCTTTATCTTGTAAATTCTGCCGGGCAGGTCGCCTGGAAGCTTCACATAATGGGAAAGCTATTGGGTGAAATTCATCCAATCCGGATAAAAGGAGGTGATTCCATGTATTACATATTTAACACCGACACCCATCTTTACATGATTGGCTCCGATGGCCAGTTCGCTGATAAATACCCGATGCGTTTCCCGCTGAGAGCCACCAATGGCATCAGCATCGCCGACTGGAATAATAACAGGGATTATAATATCCTTGTTGCGTTCCAGGATAACCGGGTTTATAATTTCAACCTTGATGGCAGGTCGGTCATCAACTGGAAACGCCCCAGGCTGAATGAAGAGATATCTGATCCCGTTCAAACACATAAGGTGGGGGCCAAAGACTACATACTGATTTCCGGAATAACCGGAACAACCATGATTGTTGACCCCATCGGAGATCAGCTGATCGTACCCGGGCCCAACTTCCTGAATGCCTCAGCATCTGTGTTTTATCCAAACAGAACCAACAAGAAAGGGATATTCCTGACAACCGACCCTAATGGGAAGTTGATCTTTATCAAGGAAAATGGACGCATATTGGAAGTGACGCTTAATCTTTTTTCACCGGCACATCATTTCTTCTACGAAGATATCACGGGGAATGGTCAACCGGAATTTATCTTTACCGACCGGAATATGATTTTCTATTATAACCGGAATTACAAACTGATCTACTCATATGCTTTCAGGAGGGAAATGACCGGGGCACCGTTCCTGCTCCATGGCCGGGATAATAAGGTTCTAATCGGTTTTGTTGTACCTGAAACAAATGAGTTGTTCCTGTTCGATCACCACGGAAACAGGGAGATGGAGGCAGGAATCCGCGGCAATACACCATTCGACATGGGGGACCTTGACAATACAGGTCAGATGAACCTGGTGGTCGGATCCGGGAAATTCCTGAAGAACTACCGGCTACCTTAACCTGAGAACCATGCCGCCGGCAGGCTCGACACCTTCATGGATGTCGTTGCGCTTATATAACAATTTCAGCTTGATCCCGTAAAGCTGTGAAATAGTATACATTGTTTCACCCTTTTGCACCCGGTGACTATCTGCTGCACCCTTTCGGCGTTTGCTCTCAATATAAACGATCTGACCGGGTTTGAGCGCTGTTGCAAACTGCAGATCATTATATTCCATTAAGTGGTCAACGGAGATATCAAAATCACGGGCCAGGAGATATACATTGTCATCCTTGCGGGCAATGATCATTCTCAGGCGGTTATTCTCAAAAATATTCCGGTTGTTCGGCCCCTTTTTAATAACAATAAATTTACGCAGCCATTCCTGCTTTGCCGGATTGTCGAGATCCTCCAGGATATCGCCGAAAGCAGTCATGAAATTGGCATTGTCAAACCGCGATAAGGAAAATTTTTCGACCGTCTGGATCAGTTTTTCAGCATAACGCGGATTGGTTGCATACCCGGCCGACTGTAAACCCTTTGCCCACCCTTTGTAATCGGTCACATCGAGGTCAAACAATCCTTTGTAACGATCGCGCTGTGTTAAAAAATAGGAATGATCACGGAACGATTCAATCGGGTTGTCGTATTTCCGGAAACACTCATTAGGGGCGTCATCATCCTGGTAAAAGGTCTTGCCGAACCATTCCTTGTGGCATTTGATCCCAAAATGGTTATTAGCCTGGGTGGCAAGTTTGCTGCGGCCAATATCCGACTCCAGTATGCCTTGTGCCAGGGTGATGCTGGCCGGTACCCGGTAAATCATCATCTCTTTTACCGCTATATCCTTATACCGATTTATATAATTGTTAACCAGCGTATTATAATCAGATTGCTGGGAAAACAGGTGCCCGGCACAAAAAATCAAGTAAGTCCCTATTCCTGTAATAATTCTATTCGTCATTGGTCATTGGTCATTGGTCATTGGTCATTCGTCATTTGTCATCGGTCATTTCTGTTTCACCAGTTCCCTGAACCGTTTACCGCGCTCCTCAAAATTCTTGAATTCATCATAACTGGCGGCAGCCGGTGATAACAGGCAGGCATGCCCAGCCCGTGTTTCCCGGAAGGCGATGTCGCGAAAATCACTGAACCGGTTTATGTAAAATATTTTCTTTCCGGTCGTATCCAAACTCCTCAGATACTCCCCAATGCGTTTTCCGGCCGCCCCGAGTAAAATAAGGTTGCGCACCTGCGAGCGGGAGAGGAAGCCGGCCAGTTCACCATATTCAATACCCCGGTCAAAACCTCCTGCAACAAGCGTGTCTACGTTGGGAACAGCTTTGATCGCCTCCATGCAGGCCTCGGGTATGGTGGCAATGGAATCATTGTAAAAGTGGATTTTTTCATACTCACCAACATATTCCAGCCTGTGTTCCAGTCCCTTGAAAGTGGCAATGCCATCTTCAATCTGTTCTGTCTCAATCCCGCAAATCATGGCTACATTCACTGCTGCCATGATGTTCCTGAGATTGTGCTCACCCCTGAGAAACCGGTCCTGGTGTATTTTCCAGACAGGAATGATCTCGCTGCCGTTTGAAAAACAGATCTGCCCATCGCGGACAAAACCGCCAGGCTTCGGAGATTGCGCTAACGAAAACGGGTAATTGTTGCGTCTGGATGGGCAGGCTTCGATATGATCGGCAACGAGCGGGTCATCGAGATTAAAAACCAGGTAATCATCCGCTTGCTGATACCGGGCGATGTTTACCTTGGCAAACTGGTAATCCTCATAACTGGCGTATGCATCGAGATGTTCCTGGAAGAGGTTCAGGAAAACCGAGATATGTGGAGCAGAAGTAATATATTCGAGCTGGTGCGACGAGAGTTCAAAAACGATCAGGGTATCAGCCTTGATGAGGTCGATGAAATGAAATACCGGGTTGCCGATATTTCCGGCAAGGATGGTATCCTTTCCCGCTGTTTTCAGGATGTGATGAATCAGGCTGGAGGTGGTGCTTTTCCCCTTCGTCCCGGTAACGCCGATCACCTGTTTCGAATATCGCTGCAGGAACAATTCGGTTTGAGAGGTTATTTTTTCACGGGGGATGGCAGTTGGGTGACCAGGTGGACTGGTCGCTGGCTGGGCAGGCCGGTTGGCCGATGGTTGCGCCGGCTGTTTGGTCGATGGTTGCGCAGGCTGTTTGGCCGATGGCTGGTCAGGCTGGTTGGTTGAGTGCTGGGCAGGCCGGTTGGTTGATGGATATGCCGGCAGACTGGCTGAAGCGTTTGCCGTTGAATTTTCAGACAAGGTATCGGCTGCAATCAGGTTCCAGACAGGAATCCCCGGCGACCTGAAAATGGTATCGAATTGGTCCAACTGCTCCATGTAACCGGGACCAGTGATCACACTGAGATTTTTATCATCCCGGATCAATGGATTTTCAAGAATGTTTTCATTTGCATCCGCAATGGCGAGAGGTTTATCTGGAAAAACCCTTCGGAGCAGGGAATAGGTCGACTGCCCCTCCCTGCCGAATCCCAGCAAAACAATCGATTTATCCGCAAACCTCTTCCTTAACAGCTCCAGCATTCCGAAATATTTTTAATTAATAACAGCCCCTGACATTCTTC
>CAZPWZ010000312.1:0-3736 GCA_964590675.1 uncultured Draconibacterium sp. | reverse complement strand
GGTATTAAATCAACTTTGTTGAGCACGATAATCATATCATCAGTCAATACCTCAATAAATAACATTTAAGAAACTAGGACAAACAGTCATGTCAGAACAAACCCCTACCAGAGTTGACTTGATCTTCGGGGAGTATTCCAACGAAAAATATAAGGTTTTAGCCAGTACCCTGGAACGGACCAACGAAGATATCCTGAATGATATTCTGGAGTCAGGCCTACGCGGACGCGGTGGTGCCGGTTTCCCGACCGCCATGAAATGGAAGTTCACCGCGGAGACCCCGAGTGACGAGAGATATGTTGTATGTAATGCTGATGAAGGCGAACCCGGTACGTTCAAAGACCGTGAAATTCTGCTTCGGGTACCCCGTAAGGTGTTCTCAGGAATGGCTATCTGCGGTCGGGTGATTGGTGCAAAAAAAGGTTTGATGTACCTCCGTGGCGAATACAAATTCATGGTTCCTGAGTTAATGAAAGAGCTGGATTCTTACCACGAACATGCAAAGCAACTGGGCCTGGACTTCACCATTGAAATCCGCATGGGATCAGGAGCATATATCTGCGGCGAAGAGAGTGCCTTGTTTGAATCAATGGAAGGCGGACGCGGCGAGCCACGCAACAAACCTCCCTACCCCACCACCAGCGGCTTTATGAAAAAACCCACCGTGATCAACAATGTGGAAACCTTCGTGAATGTCCTCATGATCATGCGCCTCGGGCCCGATCAATATAAAAAACTCGGCACAACCGACTCCCGCGGATCAAAAGTATTCTCCGTGTCAGGTGATACCCCCATCCCGGGAATTTACGAACTTGAACTTGGCATGTCCCTAGATCGTTTCGTCGATGAATTCGGCGATGGCGATACCAAGGCTGTCCAGGTTGGAGGTGCTTCCGGGTTCTGCGTCCCACGGAAAAAATTCAAGGATACGGTCATCGGATTTGAAGGCGTTCCCACAGGAGGCTCCATGATGATCTTTAACAGTTCACGCTCCATGTACAATGTGCTGCATAATTATCTCGAGTTTTTCGAAGAAGAATCCTGCGGCCAGTGCACACCATGCCGGGTTGGATGCCAGCAATTGCTCAAGGGCATTGTCGCTGTTAAAAAAGGTGAAAAGAAGGCCATCTACCTTGAACAACTGATGAAACTCAGCGAAAGCATGAAAATCACAGCAAAATGTGGCCTGGGTCAATCCGTAGCCAATTCATTTTCCTCCATCGTAAACAACTTCAAGGAAGAAATGATTTACTAATCCAGTATTAACAAGAAAATATAACAACAAGTTATGGCTAAAAATATAAATCTAACAATAGATGGTATCAACGTGACTGTTGATGAAGGCACCACCATCCTTGAAGCAGCCCGCAACCTGAATATTCATATTCCTACGCTCTGCTACCACGAAGACCTGTGTGTCGCCGGAAACTGCCGCGTGTGCGTTGTTGAGCAGGAAAAAGTAAGAAACCTCCCCGCTTCTTGTGCCACACCGGCGGCTGAAGGTATGGTGATCCATACCAACAGCATGAAGGTGCGGATGGCCCGGAAACATATCGTTGAGTTGCTGCTCTCCGAACACAATGCCGATTGTACAAAATGCTACAAAAATGGCAATTGTGAACTCCAGGGTCTTGCATCCCAGATGCTCACCGGCGACCACCTGTTCCTTGACTTGGTCCCCGATAAAAAATACACCATCGATATGTTCAATACAGCGATCATCAAGGATGACAGCCGCTGTATCCGCTGCCAGCGTTGCGTACGCACCTGCGAGGAACTGCAAAGTGTTTCCGCATTGGGCGTTGCTTACAAAGGCAACAAAATGAAAATCTCGACCTTCTTTGAACATTCGTTATTTGAAGTTGTTTGCACCAATTGCGGACAATGCGTGAACCGCTGTCCGACCGGTGCCCTCATCGAGCGCAACTACATCGACCAGGTATGGGATGCCATTTACGATCCGAACAAGCACGTGGTTGTTCAAACAGCGCCTGCAGTTCGTGTTGCGCTTGGCGAAGCGCTTGGCATGGCAACCGGCAAAATCGTTACAGGCAAGATGGTGGCGGCACTCAGGCGACTGGGCTTCGATTCCGTGCTGGATACCGATTTTACTGCCGACCTTACCATTATAGAAGAAGGACACGAATTGTTGTCCCGCCTGAAGAGGGCCCTTGTTGATAAAGATCCTACCGTGGCCTTACCAATGGCGACTTCATGTTCGCCCGGTTGGATCAAATTCATCGAGCATACCTTCCCGGAATACCTGCCAAACCTGTCAACATGCAAATCCCCGCAACAAATGTTCGGCGCATTGGCAAAGACCTATTATACTCAAAAGCGCAAGCTGGACCCTAAGAATGTTGTTTCGGTTTCCATCATGCCTTGTACCGCAAAGAAATTCGAAGCCAACCGCCCCGAAATGCGCTCAAGCGGATATAAAGATGTCGACTTCGTGCTCACAACCCGTGAACTCGGGATCATGATCAAACAGGCTGGATTGGATTTCGAAGAGTTACCAGAGGAGAAGTTTGATAGTTTTATGGGGTCATCCTCAGGAGCCGCCGTAATCTTCGGATCAACCGGGGGTGTTATGGAAGCTGCTTTAAGAACAGCATATGAAGTTGTGACCGGACGTGAAGTCCCATTCGATGGACTGAACATCGTACCCGTGCGCGGAACGGAAGGGGAAGTTCGTGAGGCTAGCATAAAAATTGAAAAAGTCTTACCAGAATGGAGCTTCCTTGAAGGCGTTGAACTGAAATGTGCTGTCGCAAACGGCTTAGCCCATGCCAAAACAGTCATGCAAAATGTCAGGGACGGAAAGGCCAATTACCATTTCATTGAAGTGATGGCCTGCCCGGGCGGTTGCCTTGGCGGAGGTGGACAGCCGATTCCAACCAATAAGGAAATCCGGAACAAACGCAAAATAGCCATTTACGAAGAGGACATGGGAATGCCGATTCGTAAGTCGCATGAGAATCCTGAAGTTGCTGAGATTTATAAAGAATTTCTCGTTAAGCCACTGGGTCATAAATCACACGAATTGCTTCACACTCACTACACACCTCGAAAGAGATACTAAAATTGCTTCCATGAACTCAAAAAGCTGTCCGGGGAAACCAGGGCAGCTTTTTTTTTATACTTCGGCTGTATGGGTAAGCAACAGAAAGCAAACTCAAACGCACAGGATGATAGAATCTGAGAACGTTTACTTTCGAAAACCTGTCAGGCTTCCCCCCAAAAAAAAACTGCCGTGAATCAGACGGCAGTTTAGCGCACATTACTAACAATGGTATGTATAAAGAACGAGGGTGATTTTAAATCTTAGGTGTTTCTGATTTCTTTTTTTGAGGGTCCGAGGAAGGCGGTGGCGGTGGTGCAGGGGCTTCGGGTGCCTTTTCAATCATAATATCCTCTTCAGGATTCACATAAACCTTCACTTTACGGCCTGATGATTTTTTTGGGTGGTACATCCTGGCTGGCTCCCGAATGATGATGACATCTTTCTCCCTGTCGAACATTGGTGCATCGTTCAGGTCAATAATGATTCTTTTTCCATTTTTACGATCCTTGATGGAATAACTTTCGACCCGGTCCATGGGTATGTCACCCAGCACATCAGTCAGGGTTTGCCTGTGATTTTCCATACGGAGCATGCGCCTTTCCATTCGCGGAGGCTTTTGTTCCCAATGTAAGTTTTCCATTTCCCGTTCAAGTTCCATTTAATCCCGTTTCC
>CAZPWZ010000311.1:0-3745 GCA_964590675.1 uncultured Draconibacterium sp. | reverse complement strand
GGCTTCAATTCCCAGGAATAGGTGATGTCGGCATCAAGTCCTTCCCAGTCGCGGTGTTGGATGCATTCGTAGGTATTCCTGGCGGGATGGTTCATGGCGGACAGGATATCCAGGTGTACGGCTGAATTCAGGAACATGCCCCTGACAATGTCTTTCAATATATGTTTTGCAACCCTGGTGATCCCGGTATAATAAAGAAGCATGAGGGCTTTGGACTCGGGGCGGCTGAAGAGATGATCGGGAGCCCACCGTACGGCTGGTTTTTGAACCAGGCCAGGTGCGCTTTCGATTAATTTCACCCCTTCAAAAATGCCGCCAAGCTGATCCTGCCATCCGCCTCCGGTGGTAAGCAATTGCTCAAGCAAAAGGGTGCGGTATGCCACTTCGTGGCGGTCCCACGCCAGGCCGCTGAATTCCGACAATCCGCCCAGTAACGTGGAGGCCAGGATCGAAGAGGTTCCCAGGCCACTCCCCTTGGGAACGGCAACCATGAGTGAAATATCAAAACCTCCGCCAAACGCGTGAAGCTGTTCCTGCAAATTCTTATACGGGTGCGCTGAATACCCGGGATGAAATCCTGCCAGCATGAGCGCAGCTTTTGGAATGGAAAAGGCCGAGCCCACTGTTGAGAACCCCGTTAAGTCGGAATATTTCCGGATCACTTCCTGCACTCCCAGGTCAATGGAGTGAACGACAATCCATGGCTCCCTGGTCGGCCGTATATAAACCTGGATGGGAGGTTGCCCGTTCAGCTCGACTGCCATGTTCACCACCCTGCCCCCATAAAGGATGCAGTAGGGAGGCGTGTCGGTCCATCCCCCGGCAAGGTCGAGGCGCAGCGGGCTGCGGCCCCAGAGAATCTGATCGTGATGAACATTTAGAACCGGATCCTGTCTTTTATTTTTGACTTCCGCCAGCATTCCCTCTCGCAGCCGGGCAAATGCCATCTCCTCAAGCGCCTGGGCCTCTGATTTTGAGTGCTTCCCCAGGTACGCCGAACGAAACATCAGGTCGTGAATGCAGGTGATTGCACCAGCACCAGGTTCAAGTGGTTCAGGTAAAGCCAATCCCGCTGTCCTGAATTGCCGGGCAAGCTGAGCAAGATCAAGCTGGTAAAAAATGCTCTGCCTGTGGTTTTTTGCCAGGACAGGCAACGAGCCCTCCATATTGCGTTTGCGCATGGAGGACAATCTTACATGATTGGTTCCCTGGATCAGTTCCCTGGCAGACAGGCGCTTTGCTGCAAGCCAAAAACGCTTCATGGGATCATCCTGCACGACCATGATATTGGAATTTTCATTCAATTTTCCGGTCCGGCTGATCATCCATTGGAGGAATGCACTGGTAATCTGTTTTTCCTCCAGGACCGGGAAAATGGCGCTTTCATAAATATCCTTACCTGACAGCGTGCTTATTTCCGCATCCGTAAATGATCTGTCCGAAAACCAGGTTTTAGCCGGACCATTCATCCAGAATGTTCCCTGGTCCGGTATCCTTCCGCGGAAAGAATCATAAAAACCATAAGGCCGGATGCACCATGCATGGGTATCAACAGGGACGAAATCAAGGCAAACACCTGCCGGGATCTCAAGTTGCCAGCTGTTACCAGGAATTCCGGTTATGATATGATGATCATGAAGGTTCCAGGTTTCGGGGATAAATGAATTTTCAATCCAAACGGATGAATGGCCAGCATTAAAGGGAATCCTGGTCACGGCATTCTGAACGAAAATATCCGGGCCTGGTTTTATTTTTTTATGCCAGATCTCCCGCTGATCTGTAATGCGGTTTTGCAGCGTACCACAGGACCGAAGCAGGTCAGCGCTACTGCCAAAATGATAAAAATCAGCGTGATCAATGGGTAGTATCTTCACCGTCAGGATTGATTCACCATTCCCTTGATTTCCAATATGCTGGCCAAAATCAGTATAGAGATCGAAACTACCGGGAATACCGTTCCGGAAGGATTGCTTCTTTTCATTCCAACCTGCGTCTTTGAATAATTGATTCACTGCACGGTCCGATAAAAGCCAGATCCCCGCATCAAGGAGGTACAGGAAATCACCGGTCAGACCCTGCAGAACCTCCAGTGTGGGTTTCTGAAGCATGTGGTGCAACTCGGCAGGATCATGCCGCTGGCACACAAATACCCCGTGATGTGAGGCTACTTCAGGCTGTGTCCAGATCCCAACGCACACTACATCAGCCACCGGGATATTCCCGGTAAAAGCATCAGTCCAAACCAGTGCATCTCCGCTGGCAACCATGGTATTTAACCCCTCCGGCGCTTTGGCCAGGATGGTTTCAAGCAGCGGTTTCTGGATATCAAAAAGGGTTTGATCGATACGCTGCCCCCTGCTCCATCTGAAAACCGGGAAAGGGATAAAACTCTTTCCCGAAGGTGCATAAGCCGGCAACCGGCGGCTTTGGCCATCGGAGTGAATGATGATCCTTTTTGGCCGGTCTGAGTAAGTATGGTCATGGTTTTCATTCCGGCCCGGGAGAAACCCATTTTGCCATAACACGTTGACAGTACCGCCGCCGGATCCGAGCTTCTGCCCATCGGGATCAGACATTGCCATGGTAATGCCGCTGAAATTCCTTTTGAAACGTTTGACATGGCGGGCAAAATCGGAAGGCACGGTAAGGAGTATATCCATAGCGGAGGAGTATTTATTTTTCAAAAATAAGAGGTTTCGCGGACAATTTCGCTTACTTTGCCATTAAAAACCGGATTTAATGAGACCTAACCAGCGATTTTGCCTGACCCTTGATTTGCAGGATGATCCCGAAATAATCAGGGAATATGAGCATTGGCATCACAGGGATCACATATGGCCTGAGATACCTGAAGGAATAAAAGCCGTTGGCATCCTGCAAATGGAGATCTATCGTTTTGATAACCATTTATTCATGATCATTGAGGGAGGTCCGGATTTTGATTTTACCCGTGATATGGAACGGCTCGGGCTCCTGCCCCGCCAGGCAGAATGGGAGGCGTTTGTGGCTCGTTTTCAGAAAGCCGCAATGAGCCAGTCATCAAAAGACAAGTGGAAGCAGATGAAAAAGATATTTACCTTGGCCTGATCATTTGCAATCCGGTTTATACCCGGTTTTCCCGTAATAAAAAACAAAGGCAAAGCAAAGCAGGGGAATCCCGAAACCCCATTGCATGGCCGAATGATCTGCGATGTAACCCATCAGCATCGGGCAAAGTGCCCCACCCACGATGGCCATGACCAGAAATGAGGAGGCTTTTTTCGTCAGGACGCCCAGGTTTTTTAATCCAAGGACAAAAATGGTCGGGAACATGATCGACATGAAAAAATAGGTTACAAAGAGTGCGGTAACTGATGCCCATCCAAGTCCGGCGATAACCACTGCCATCAGCAGCAGGCAGATACCGGCATACACAGTAAGTAATTTATGAGGCTGGAAGGATCGCATAAAAAAACTGCCCGATAGCCTGCCCGCCCAGAAAAGCCCCATGCCCCCGAATGAAAGTATCATCGCCGCCTGTGTATTTGAAATCCCGCTGATGGTTTCCGTGGTGTAATTGATAAAAAAACTGTTGATGCCTGTCTGGGCAGCGACATAGAAAAACTGCGCAACAACGCCCAGCATAAAATGAGGGTGTTTGAGCAGATCACGATAAGTGGTCCCCTGGCTCCCGGATGAAGTATCTTCTTTTATCTCCGGCAACGGGGTGCGATAAAAAAGCACTGCAACCAGCAACACACCAACC
>CAZPWZ010000310.1:0-3760 GCA_964590675.1 uncultured Draconibacterium sp. | reverse complement strand
ATACATCCACCGTGACGGTCAGCAACTGACTGGCCGGATCATAATTGGTCGCCATGCCCACATTCAGGGGTGAGGATTCGTCCATGATGGTGTTTCCAAATGCCGTCCAGTCTGACCGCCCTGTAAGCCGCTCACCTGGCGTCCATAACCTGCGGGCGACAAAGGAACTTGGCATATAGCGGGATGTGCCGCACCACGGCGACATATAGAGTGAATCGGCATAGTGGCGCCTGAAATCAGGATCACCTGTGTAGGGCAGGGTATAACTGGAATTAAATGGGTGATAAGCAACCGCAAACGCCCTTCCCGGATTGTCGGCAAGGATCTGGGCCATCGTTGTATGGCCTGCCGGGCAGTTGGGGCATTTTACACCAGTAAACTCCTCGTAGATCACGTTTTTATCCATTGGCTCCAGGGGAACATAATGCTGGGCAAATAGCTGGCCTGATATGCAAATCAATACCAACATGAATACCTGAAAGTGATTTTTTAATTTCATAATTCGCTGTTTTTCATGGTTGAATTGCAAAGTTAATTATAAAACAGGATCCATCCAATCCGATTGAACCAAATAATTTTGTTGAATTTTCGGAAAAAAATCAAATTGCTCTTTTGATCGTCATTGGCAGGCCAATTTAAAGAAGAGTAGGCGGAAGCCAGGGATTTCCATGAATGCAGCATCCCATTGGAGGTTTGAACCGATTCATCCCCGCCGTAAACCACGCATAATAGGTAAATATTCGTTAGGTGGCATTTATTTGCCCACACATAATCGGTATATGTTCGTTTAGTGGCATTTATTTGCCCACGCAGAACCTGCTGAAAATGGATCCAAGTATTTCATCTGTGGTTATTTCACCGGTTATCTCACCAAGATGATACAGCGCTTTACGTATGTCAACGGTCATCAGGTCTGGAGAAATTCCGGCATCAAGACCGTCACGAACGCTCAGGATCGAATCAAGCGCCTTTTGAAGGGCTTCATAATGACGCGAATTGGATACAATGGTCTTATCGGAAAGATTGGCATGTTCAACAACCTGCTGCAGGTGGTCGGCAATGAGATGGATATTTTCCTTTCGTTTTCCTGATACAAAAATGGTATCATGCTCCACAAAATCTTTAAATCCTTTGGGTAATTCCTTCAGTTTGTCCATTTTATTGCCGATCAGGATCAGTTTACGCGAATTATCGGCAGTGATCTCCCTGAATTCGGATAAAGACTCGACGACATCGGCGAATGACTGTTCAGTGGCGTCAAACACATACAGGATGATGGTTGCCTCACCGATCTTTTCCCATGTTCGCTCTATTCCGATGGTTTCGATTTTATCCTCCGCCGCCCGCAATCCTGCAGTATCGATGAACCGGAAACTATATCCGCCTATCACGATCGTATCTTCAATGGCATCACGCGTGGTTCCAGGTATTTCAGATACAATGGCCTTCTCTTCATTCAAAATGGCATTCAGTAAGGTTGACTTCCCAACGTTTGGTTTACCGATGATGGCAACCGGGATGCCGTTCTTGATCACATTACCCAGGCTGAATGACTTGACCAGCGCACTGAGTTCGGCCTCGATCCGGTTGAGCAGGTCATGCAGATCCTCCCTGTTGGCAAAAATCATATGCTCTTCACTGAAATCAAGTTCGAGTTCGATCAGTGAGGTGAATTGAACCAGGGATTGCCTCAAAGCGCCGATCTTCTTTGAAAAACCACCCCGCATCTGATGAACGGCAAGATCGTGTGATGAACCCGAATGGGAAGCGATGAGGTCGGCTACAGCCTCGGCCTGCGACAGGTCAAATTTCCTGTTCATGAAGGCCCGAAGGGTGAATTCCCCCGGTTGGGCCAGGCGTAATCCATGGGAGAGTAGCAGTTCAAGCGTTTTCTGCTGAATATAAACTGACCCGTGACAGGATATCTCGATCACATCCTCGCCAGTATAGGAGTGCGGCGCCCTGAAAAGGCTGATGAGCACCTCATCCAGAATGGCATTGGCAGTCCCGATCACGCCAAGATGAATGGTATGTGATGGGGCAGTTTTTATATCCAGGTTCTTTTCGGCAGGATTGAATATACTGCCGACTATTTCGAAGGCCGAAGGGCCCGACAGGCGGATGACAGCAATGGCGCCCATCCCGGGAGCAGTTGACAGCGCACATATTGTGTCATTATGTTGGAAAACAACCATAGCGATTTGCGATTTACGATTTTGCGATAATCTGTAACAAATTTATCAAAAGTCATCAGTATATTTTCAAAAAAACTATCTTTGAATCCTCAAAGTCAATTGGCCAGCATATAACAGCCCAGGCGATCAAATATTATTCGTCACTTGTCATATGTCACTTGTCATATGTCACTTGTCATTCGTAAATAGTTAAGTTATGTCTATATTAGTCAACAAAGATTCCATCGTAATAGTTCAGGGTATCACCGGACATGAAGGATCATTTCATGCAGGCCAGATGATTGAATATGGCACCAATGTAGCCGGCGGAGTTACGCCCGGCAAAGGTGGCATGATGCATCTGGATAGGCCGGTTTTTAACACCGTCGCAGATGCCGTGAAGGCAACAGGTGCAAACGTTTCTGTGATTTTCGTACCGCCGCCGCTTGCAGCCGATGCGATCCTGGAGGCTGCCGATGCCGGGATCAAACTGATAGTTTGCATTACCGAAGGCATTCCCGTAAAAGATATGATTTCGGTGAAGGAATACCTTCGCTGTCACAACGTCAGGATGATAGGTCCGAACTGTCCCGGGATCATTACGCCGCCCAGCACTAAGATAGGAATCATGCCTGGATTCATCCACCAGCCAGGCTGTATTGGCATCGTTTCACGCTCCGGAACACTTTCCTATGAAGCAGTTGACCAGATTACGAAGGTAGGTCTCGGGCAAACCACCATGATTGGCGTGGGTGGAGATCCCATTCCCGGAACAACCATTGTTGAGGCCGTGCAACTTTTTATGGAAGATCCCGAAACCAAAGGGATTATCATGATCGGTGAAATTGGAGGCAACATGGAAACTGATGCAGGTTACTGGATCCAGCAGCATGGAACTAAACCGGTTGTCAGTTTCATAGCCGGTGCTACGGCGCCCAAAGGACGTACCATGGGCCATGCAGGCGCCATTGTTGGCGGGAAATCAGATACTGCCGAAGCCAAAAAGGAAATTCTCAGGCAGTGTGGGGTTATGGTTGTCGATTCCCCGGCTGACCTTGGCGTAGTGATGTTGGAAGCATTAAACAAAGTTGCGGAATAGCGTAGATGCCTGATAGCGAAACTGAAGTGGTTTTAATTCTCCTTCACGTATTCATACGCGCCGAGATCAGGTGTTGAACCACGATCGATGCCCCGTATATCAAAAGGAATTCCCATGGGTGCGCCCATATTGATGGCAGGTGAAATACTGTCGATCCTGTAATCCATTTTCTGGATATCCACAAAACGCGGATCCTTATTTACCTCACAGCTGATATACCTCACCGGATTCGTTGTTTTCAGTTTTGTCTTCAATATAGCATGATCGAATGTATATTCAAAAGCGATCCCGGGAACTGAATCCAGCATGATCTCCTCTTCATTTCCTCCATACAGGATCATATTGCCAAAATAGGCTTTCTGCATCGGGTTCGATATCTGATTATCCTTTTCATCGTAACTGTAGTTGCTGAGATAAACCGAAGGGACATTCCGCACCGAGGATGACCAGAAATTCCCGATGGTCATTTGCCTGAAATCATACATGC
>CAZPWZ010000309.1:0-3764 GCA_964590675.1 uncultured Draconibacterium sp. | reverse complement strand
CCCGGCCCGCTCCTCATGGGGTCCGGGTTCGCGGTGGGGTCCCGGCTCGAAACCTCCGTGCCCAGGAGCCATCCACCATGGTGATAGTGGCCCATCATCTGTTCAAATGACAGGCCGATCAGCTTGCAGGTTTTCATCATCAGCACAACGGAATAACCGTCCAGGTAGTTTCAACCACCCAGGTATATAATGAGTTTGCTTGCGGACAACCGGATCCGACCGCCATCCGGGATTACATGAAATTGTTGTATGACAAGGCCCCTGTTCAGGACCGGCCGAAATACCTGCTGCTTTTTGGCGATGGCTCCTATGATCCGAAAAACCGGGTGCCGGGCAACAATAACTTTATTCCCACTTTTCAGTCCATCGAATCACTGGTTGGAACGGCCTCCTACGTCACCGATGACTATTTCGGCATCATGGCGGATAATTCAGGACAGGAATCCAACGGTGTAATTGATATAGGGATAGGCCGGTTCCCTGTTTCCAACGTCGGCGAAGCGCAGATCATGGTTGATAAGATCGTCGATTATTCAACCGGGAATTACCCGGTACGATCCGAATGGCGCAATACGATAACCTTTGTTGCCGATGATGAAAATATCAATCTGCACCTGAGCCAGGCCGAAGAAATGACGACCATTGTCGCAGCAAAATATCCGCAGTTCAACGTCAACAAGATATATTTTGATGCCTATAAGATGCTTGAAATTCCCGGCGGCACCCGCTTTCCGGATGCCAATACGGCGCTGAATAAGGCGGTTGACAAAGGGTCTCTCATTATCAACTATACAGGTCATGGAGGTGAAACCGGGTGGAGCTACGAACAGGTGCTTACCACGGCCGATATCGAGAAATGGAGCAATGCGCACAGGCTTCCGGTTTTCATAACGGCCACCTGTGAATTCAGCAGGTTTGACAATCCCGAGCGGTTCACTGCAGGCGAGATGGTTATCCTTCATCCCAACGGAGGGGCCATTGCCTTGTATTCTACTACCCGCCTCGCCTATGCGGGACAGAACATTAAACTCGACACCAGTTTCTTCCACCACCTGATGGACCGGGACGAAAATGGCGAATACATTAAAATGGGCGATCTGATCAAGATTTCAAAAAACAATAATGCCAACAGCCAGCTGCTGCGGAATTTTGTCCTGCTTGGCGACCCGGCCCAGAACATCGCATTTGCCAAAAACAATGTCAAAACAACCCTGATCAATGGTCAGCCGCTCCTTCATCCCGTTGCCGTACAGGGTCTTTCCACAGTCACAGTGAACGGGATTATCGAAGACGGGAGCGGGCAAAAGCTCACCGATTTCGACGGCATCGTGAATTGCACCGTATTTGATAAGCCAGTCACCTATACAACCCTTGGAAACCGGCCCTACCCGGAAACATTTCCACAGAATTTTAAAATTCAGAACAGTGTGCTGTTTAATGGAAATGTTTCCGTTAAATCGGGCGATTTTCAATTTTCCTTCGTGGTTCCCAAAGGCATATCATTGCAAAATGGGAAGGGAAAGATGAGTTACTACGCCTACAGTGAAGAAACTGAGGCAACAGGCTATTCAGACCAGATCATCATCGGTGGAAAAGATGAATCCATCGATCCCGGGAACCAGGGACCCGATATTGCAATGTACCTCGACAACCGCAATTTCGTGACAGGGGGCAAGACCGGAAGTGCGCCCATACTTTTGGCAGATCTGTATGATACAAACGGCATCAATAGTTTTGGCCTGGGTATCGGTCATGAGATCGAAGCCGTGCTAGACAACGACCGGGCCCATTCAATGCTGCTGAACGACTATTTTGTTCCGGCGTTCAATTCATATACCCGCGGCAGTCTTGCATTTCCGCTTACCGGGCTGGCGACCGGGCAGCATTCACTTACCCTGAAGGCCTGGGATATGTTCGATAATTCCGCTGAAAGATCCATTACCTTTTACGTCGCGGACAATCCTGCGTTCACGGTGAAGAATGTCGTCAATGCACCCAATCCCATGTTTGATCACACCAGTTTCCTGTTTCAGCCGCAACAGTCTTACGGAGGTGAACTTGAGGTTCAGGTATGGGTCTATAACCTCAATGGCATCCTGGTGCGTACCCTGACCTCAACTTACTTTGAACCTGTCGCAATGGCGTATTTGCCTCAGCTTACCTGGGATGGAACCGATACCAACGGGAAAAAACTCAGCAGCGGCATCTATCCGTATAAAATTATTTTTAAAGGCAGCAACGGGGCATACAGTGAAACAAGCCAGAAACTTGTGATTATCAGGTAGCTTATGAACGCTGAGGTCTCAAATATTTTGAAGCAACAATAACTGAAAAGTTCTAACGTTAATTCCATTACCTATTCATATTGATCATTTAATTCAGATTTCACAGATGAAAATTCGATTAGTTTTACTGTTTATGCTTACGCTGTTGATTGCCAGGTCCTTTGCACAGGATACCGAACCTTCGGATGGCAGCCGGGTGATCTCGACAGCTGTACCTTTCTTGACGATTTCACCGGATGCCCGTTCAGGCGGTATGGGGGATGTGGGCGTATCTTCCACCCCCGATGCATACTCCATGTTCTGGAATCCAGCAAAATATGCTTTCAGCGATAAGACCTTTGGTTTTGGTATTGGTTACGTACCCTGGTTGCGCGGGCTTGTCAACGATATTGGCCTGGCCTCGGTAGTTGGTTTTGGCAAAATAGGAGATAAGCAGGCCATAGCCGCCTCGCTTCGGTTTTTTTCAATGGGTTCCGTCATGTTTACCAATGATGTCGGTCAGGAGCTTGGCGAAGTAAAACCAAATGAATGGGCCATCGATGCCACCTATGCCAGGAAATTTTCACGTGAGTTCTCAGGTGCCGTTGCGGCCCGGTTTATCTATTCGAACCTGGTACCGGTCAACTATTCGAATTATGATGTGCGCCCGGGAACCTCCATCGCTGCCGATATTGCCCTCTATTATCATCACGAAATGGAAGTGAAGGGATTGTCCGGCGCCTTTCTGGATGTTGGCCTTGATATTTCTAACATCGGCGCTAAAATGTCTTACAGCAGCACCTCCATCGTTCGGGATTTCATTCCCACCACCCTGCGTCTCGGACCATCCTTTACCATGGATATCGATGATTATAACAGGGTTTCCGTGTCGCTCGACCTGACCAAGCTGCTTGTACCCACCCCACCGGTTTATGCAATGGATTCCAATAATAACCCGATCATTGGTGCCGATGGGAAGAAAGTGATTGAAAAAGGAATGGATCCGGATGTTCAGGTTGTACAAGGTATGATCCAGTCATTTTACGATGCGCCCTGGGGATTCAAGGAGGAAATGCAGGAAATCAACGTGGCTGTTGCCGCAGAATACTGGTATAATAAACTGTTTTCGATCCGTGCCGGATATTTTTATGAATCAAAGTATAAGGGCGACCGTCAGTTTTTCACCCTGGGAGCTGGTTTGCGATACAATGTTTTCGGACTCGATTTCTCCTACCTGATCCCGATCAAGAACAACAACCCGCTGCAAAATACACTGCAGTTCACCCTGTTGTTTAATTTCGATAATACCAAGAAAGCAGCAACCGGCAAAGAGGGAGGCTGATAAAACTTATCAACTATCAGCTATGTTTCGAATAGGTTTTGGCTTCGACACCCACAGGTTAGACTTTGACCGGGAGTTGTGGCTTGGCGGAATCCTGATACCGCATGAAAAGGGCGCAGTCGGACATTCCGACGGCGATGTTTTGATTCATGCCGTGG
>CAZPWZ010000308.1:0-3769 GCA_964590675.1 uncultured Draconibacterium sp. | reverse complement strand
GCAAATCCCATCTTGTCGATGATGTCCAGTTCGAGCCGGATGCGGCGTTTAGCCTCACCATTATTTTTTCCATAACGATATTGAAGCCCGTCCATGGCCAGTTTTTCAAGGAGGATGAGATCATCATAACTGCTTCCGGTGAAGGTTTTCCTGTTTTTACATGCCTTGAAATCGAAATCAATGGAACAGGCATCCATCAGCTTTTCGGTATTGCGGAGGATTTCCGGAAAATCGCGACAGAGTTCCAGCAGTTCACCGGCAGGCAGCATCTTCTCATCGGACGCGGCAACCTGGTGAGGTTCAAGCCGGCTCAGCAAAACATTGTGGTCCACGGCACGAAAATTCCGGTGCAGATCATACTCCTTCGCATTGCGGAAGGTAACCGGCGCCATGATTACCATCCGGGGAATAAGGTCGCGATGGCGCGAGAGCATGAGCGGGCTGAGATCGGAGGGCCGAAGACCTATGTACGATTGATGAGTGACGAGTGACGATTTTTGATTGATGAGTGACGAGTTACAAAAGGGATAAATAACAAAGATGTTATCAAACCCAGGCGCATGGTCAGGCAGCGGCTGGCTTTTCAGATTGTGTTCGCTAAGAAATTCGTTCAGTTCACGGAAACCGTCATTGTTTTTTGCCAGCCCGGTGAAAAGCAACTGGTCACCGCGCCGGAATTCGATCCCTGCGATGGGTTTGATACCCTTTTCCCTGCAAACCGCAACAAATTCCATGATACCCGTGGAATTGTTGATGTCGGTAAGCGCCATCGCAGGGGCAGTCCGCAGGCCTTCCACGCCGCCTTTCATTCCATAGGCATGCCCTGCCTCCTCAACGAGGTCATCCATGGAAATGGTTCCATAACGAAGAGAATAATATGAGTGGCAGTTCAGGTACATGGCAGGATCGCAAGACCGATTGATTAAAATTTAATCATTTTTACGGCTATAATTTAATCATAATTCAATAAAAATTAAAATATATTTCGGCTGTTTGAGCTTGCATTTGAACCAAACCCTAACTCTTAGTTTAATTATATTTGCACATGGTGGCTTCCAAAAACTCGCCAAGATTTATTAAAATAAAAATAAATTTGGATTTAACCCGATAATTTACTAACTTTGTTTTGGTTTTTATCGGGTTATTCAATAAAATAGGAAAAATTTAACGATTATGATACATCGTGTAATCCTGGAAGAATTAAGAAACCATCTGGCTGAACCTGAGATAACCCTTATTGCAGGAGCGAGGCAGGTAGGAAAAACCACGCTGATGAACATGCTGCTGGATGGGTTGCGTGAAAAAGGTGAAAAAGTACTTCTCCTGAGTCTGGATTTTGAATCCGATGTTCCATTTTTTTCAACCCAGCAGGCCCTGATCAACCGGATCAATCTCGAATTTGGGAACCAGCCAGGTTTTGTGTTCCTGGATGAAATCCAGCGGAAAGAAAACGCCGGTATTTATCTGAAAGGGTTATATGACATGAAACTTCCGGTTAAATTTATTATTTCAGGGTCAGGAAGCATTGAGCTTAAAGAGACTATCTCCGAATCGCTTGCCGGACGCAAGAGGCTCTTCGAGATCACGCCGGTTACATTCAATGAATTTCTCGATTTCCGCACACAGTACCAATATTCAGAGAAGTTGCCGGCATACTGTCAGGCATATCCTGAGAAAGCCATGGAATTATTTCATGAATACCTGAATTTCGGGGGGTATCCCAGGGTGGTCACAGCCGCCACAATCAAGGAAAAAGTATTGCAAATCAATGAAATATTTCAATCCTACATTGATCGCGACATCAGGCACCTGATCAGGGGCGACCAACCCGAAGCCTTCATCAGGGTGATGAGGTTGCTGGCTGCTCAAACTGGTCAGATGATCAACCTGAATAACCTTTCCAATGATGCAAGGGTTTCTGTTCCTACCCTTCAAAAGCATCTTTGGATCGCACAGAAAACCTATTTCATCAAACTGGTCGAACCCTATTTTAAAAACGTCACCAAAGAAATCACCAAATCGCCCGTTGTATATTTTGCGGACCATGGCATTCGTAACTTTTCGATTTCAAACTTCGGTAACATTGAACGACACCAGGATTATGGTTTCGTGTTCCAAAATTTGGTTGGAAATTCACTGCTGCGGGAATTATTTGCAACACCATTTTCTGTTCATTACTGGCGCACAACCGATAAGGCAGAAGTTGACTTTGTCATCTCCCGCATGAACGATCCCATTGGTGTAGAGGTCAAATTTTCAACATTAAAAGCACCGGTAATTACCCGTTCATTGCGAAGTTTTATTGAAAAATACAAATCCACGGAGGCATGGGTTGTTAACCTGTCCTACTCCGGATCAATCATGACAGGAACCACCAGGGTCCGTTATATCACATACTTTGAACTGCCGGAAATGCTTCATGAACTGGTCAGTTCCATTGAACGATCATTCGTGGTTGAAGAGCGACAGTTTCCATACAGGATTGCAGGGCGTAATAGTAAATTGAGGAGATAACCGGCGAATCCATTAATTTTGGAATCAAATTCACACAAGTCATAATGAGAATGATGAATTTATCCAATTGGAAAACTATAATGTCCTGGATTTCCTTTGGAGTGTGGAATATTAAAACCCAAATCTGACCAGCTGTATGGCAAAAGAACTTACAATCCCGCACACGTATGTCATTGTTTTTTTTATAATCATCATTGCAGGAATTCTGACCTGGGTCATCCCCGGGGGAACTTTTGACAGGGAAATAATCAATGTAAACGGGATTGACCGCGAAGTTGTAAAGAGCAACAGCTTTCATTATATCGGGAATTCCCCGCAAACCTGGCAGATCTTTTCTGCCATTTTCGATGGGTTTGTTGACAAGGCCGACATCATCGTGTTCATCCTGCTCATCGGCGGCGCATTCTGGATCATGAATCAAACCAAATCAATCGATATCGGCATTTATGCATTTTTACGATATACCAAAAAAATTGAAAAAAATCGCATAATGCAGTCCATGGGGGTCGACAATATCATCATCGTATTGCTGATGCTGATGTTCAGCATCTTCGGTGCAGTGTTTGGCATGAGCGAGGAAACCATTGCTTTTACGATCATTTTTGTACCACTCGCCATCAGGATGGGATACGATTCCATTGTTGGATTATGCATGTGTTTTGTTGGAGCGGGACTGGGTTTTGCAGGTGCACTCCTTAATCCATTTACGATCGGCATTGCCCAGGGCTTATCGAAATTGCCGTTGTTTTCCGGGATCGAATACCGCATGTTTTGCTGGGTAATCATCAACTTTACCGGCATTTCTTATGTACTGTGGTATGCTCGCAAAATCAGGAAAAACCCAAAATCATCCCCGGTGTACAACGACGATGCCTATTGGCGGGAGGAAACCGGGAAAGAGGAGGAGAACGAAGCCTATCATACGCCGCGTGCAGCCTGGGTCGTTTTTGGAGCCATCCTGGCAGTCCTTTTACTCTTCTCCCTTTACCATCCTCAGACAAATTTAAGGATCGGGCTTTCCACCTTGCGCATTCCGATAATTCCAATCCTCACAGCAGTTTATTTCATTACGGGCTTGTTTTCTTTACGGAAATCGGTACACTACTTCATCCTCAACCTGCTTTTTTTCACCATTGCATTCCTGATTGTCGGCGTTATGGGATATGCATGGTATGTGATGGAGATCGCCACCCTGTTCTTTGCCATGGGTCTGGCTTCCGGACTTGCGATGAATTACACCCTGAACGACATCACA
>CAZPWZ010000307.1:0-3775 GCA_964590675.1 uncultured Draconibacterium sp. | reverse complement strand
TGATTGATTATTCTAACGGGAAGTCTGATCAGCAAATAATAAATTCAACCATCGCCACACTCGATAAATTCGGGTCCGACTGGTGGTGCGGCTACTCATACAGCTGGCTTGGGAATCTCAAGGCCCGGGCTTTCGATGGCGATGGAGCGGCAGAAGCGTTGCTGACCTTTGCCGGCAGTTTCTGTTTAAAAAACAGTTTTCATGCCAACGGGGATCAATCCGGTTCCGGGAAATCTAAATTCACCTACCGGCCTTTCACCCTTGAAGGCAATTTTGCATTCGCGGCAGGGATCCAGGAAATGCTTATCCAGAGCCATACCGGGATCATCCGCATTTTTCCTGCCATCCCGGCGAAGTGGGAAAATGTCACTTTTGACAGGCTGCGTGCCGAAGGAGCTTTCCTGGTCTCCGCAGGAATGTCGAAAGGGATTGTCACCCGGGTGATCATTAATTCTGAGAAGGGTGGAAGGTTTATGATGATAAATCCATTCAGGAACCGTGTTTTCGAATGTTCCGCTCCTTTTACCGAAAAAAACGGCACCCTGGTAATTGAGACCATGCCGGGACAACAAATCAGGCTTAACCTGTTATAATGCCATGAGCTTCGCAGATTCAGTGATCAGTTTTAACCAGTCACTCCGGCTCGATGCACACCTGCCGCCGGGAATCAGGGTGATGAATCCCTTCACCGATCCGCTTGTCAGTAAAACTGCTGCAACTTTTTATCGCAAATACTATGATGATGATGGACCGCGGCACCTCATCCTGGGGATCAACCCTGGCCGGTTTGGAGCAGGGGCTACAGGAATTCCTTTTACCGATCCGAAACGGCTCATTGAGAAATGCGGCATTGAATTTCAGGGGGCTCTGCTGCATGAACCCTCCTCGGTATTTGTATATGATGTTATTGATGCCTTTGGAGGGCTGTCAGAGTTTTACGGCCGGTTTTACATCAATTCGGTCTGTCCGCTGGGATTTACTTCCATCAGTATAAAAGGGAAGGAGGTGAATTACAATTACTACGACAGCCCGGAACTTACAGCCGCAGTGTATGATTTCATAATTGAGAACATTGAAAAGCAGATTGCAATGGGCGTTGAGACTGATGTGTGCTTCTGTTTCGGCACGGGGAAAAACGAAGCCTTTCTGCGCAAACTGAATGATAAAAGGAAGTTTTTCCGTAAAATTGTCGCACTGGAACATCCGCGGTTCGTGATGCAATATAAGGCCAAATCGAAACAGTTATACATTGATAAGTACATCGCGGCATTCAGGCAATTACCATCGATAAAAACCAAACCGAAAAAGGGATGAAGGAAAGTATATGGTCATGGCAACATATTAAGCCGGCTTTTAATTTCACGGTGCTGGTGGCTTCGCTCGGTTATTTCGTTGACATGTACGACCTGGTGCTTTATGGCATCGTGCGGATTCAGAGCCTGACAGACCTTGGCATAACCGGTGATGAGCTGGTATCTACCGGGGTTTTCCTGCTGAACATGCAGATGATCGGCATGCTGGTCGGAGGGATCATATGGGGAATCCTGGGTGATAAAAGAGGAAGGTTGTCAGTTCTTTTCGGATCCATTGCGCTATATTCGGTTGCAAATATTGCCAATGCATTCGTAACCTCAGTCCCGGCCTATGCCTTTGCCAGGTTTTTTGCCGGGGTTGGTCTGGCTGGTGAACTGGGAGCCGCCATTACCCTGGTAAGCGAGATCATGAAAAAGGAATCGCGCGGATACGGAACTACCATTGTCGCCTCGGTCGGGATCCTGGGTTCCGTGACGGCAGGACTTGTTGGTGATTATTTCACCTGGAAATGGGCCTACATCTTTGGCGGGATCCTGGGTTTGGCTCTCCTTGCATTGCGGGCGAAGATGCTGGAATCGGGAATGTTTACCTCGGTAAAAGCCGACAGGACCATTGTTAAAGGTGATTTTCTGAGTCTCTTTACAAACCGGAAGCGATTCGTTAAATACCTGCAATGCATCCTGATCGGACTCCCGATGTGGTTTGTCGTAGGGATCCTGATCATCCTCTCGCCGGAATTTGCTGTCAAACTTGGCGTTCAGGGAAGTGTTTCTGCCGGAAAATCAATCATGTACTGTTATGCCGGGCTGGTGCTTGGCGACCTGATCAGCGGTTTTTCAAGCCAGTTTTTCCAATCCAGGAAACGCATCGTCCTTGTTTTCCTGGTACTCACCTCTTTGCTGGTCATCGTTTACCTGAACACATACAATATTTCACTCAACCTTTTTTACACCCTTTGTTTTGTTATGGGGATCAGTATCGGTTACTGGGCGGTATTTGTCACCATCGCATCCGAACAGTTCGGCACAAACCTCAGGGCCACTGTGACCACCACCGTGCCTAATTTTGTCCGGGGCGGCGTGGTGGTCATCACCCTTTCATTTGAAGCGCTGAAGGGTTCCTTCGGGCTGGGAGGGGCCGCCGCCATCGTGGGATCCATCACCATAGCACTGGCGCTGATATCCCTCTATTTTATGGAAGAGACCTACCATAAGGACCTGGATTACCTTGAAGAAACCCCAGTCGTTGAGTTGTAGGAATGGAAATTTTATTGTCCATGTACCATTCCATCCCTGACCCCTGTTGCTCCTTATAAATTGGCATTAACCCCAAGGCAAGCCCTGGACCCCGGTTTCGCCCCAAGGAACGGGGAATGTACCCGGAGAGATTAAATTTTTTATATTTGTTCTGAAAATCCAGAGACGATGGAACAACCGGCCGGCAGTGATCGCTGTATGAATTGCCTCAGTCCGATGCAGGACGGGGCGCACTACTGTGAAAATTGCGGCCAGAAAAGGATTGGCCCCCACGACCATTCGGTGTGGCACCTCACCGTAGAAGCGGTAGGTGACTTTTTTCATGTCGATTCCAAATTTTTTACTACCATCCGCCCCTTAATGTTCAGGCCGGGTTTGCTAACATCCGAATATCTTACCGGGCGCCGGGCGAGATATTTTCATCCCATCAAGATGTTCCTTTTTCTCAGTTTTCTTTATTTTCTCACATCCGGGATTCTTGATCACAGCAAGCAGGAGGGGAGAGATGACCTTGACCGGCCGGCCTCCATGGTGAAGGATACCGCGACAGGTCAGGCAAAGCGGGGGACCTACACCCTATCCCTGAACAAAGCCTATGCAAAAGGGATTAACATACCCGACGACTCCCTCCGGAAGTTAGTTCACAAATACGGGCTGAACCAGTTTGTCAGCATCAGGTTTCCCGAGGCTTCGGTCTATCAGAGATATATCATTAAGAAAGTCATCAAAAACAGGCTGGATGGACTGGGCAATATGGACGAGGCGATGGGAAAAACGCTGCCCAAAATGGTATTCATTTTCATCCCTTTTTTTGCATTTTTACTTAAGTTGGTTTACCGTAAAAAGAGGCTTCCCTATTTTGATCATGTGGTGTTCTCCCTCCATTTCCTCTCTTTTTTCTTTCTGCTTTTCTGGATCAAGGAATTAATCAGCCTCCTGTCCTGGTGGTTCAACCCGCTGATGGTCATGTTGCTGCTGGGTTACCTGTTTTTTGCCCTCAGAAATGTATATGGACTGAAAAATTGGGCAACCCTATGGAAGTTTTTTCTTTTCCTCATCGGTTCCCTCTTTGCCCTGTTGATTTTCATCATCCTGTCCGGGGCCATTTCCTTCACGATGATATGAATACAGAAATTCCGGAATTGGTAACCGATTGCCTCCAGGAGCAAGGCCGCCTCCTTGTGTAATGCCAGGATCCCCTGTTT
>CAZPWZ010000306.1:0-3785 GCA_964590675.1 uncultured Draconibacterium sp. | reverse complement strand
ATTTCTGGCTGCCGGTTGAATCATCGGCCGGATTTATTGCCAACGGCGATATCGTCGAACTGATAAGGATCCGGAAAACGGAGGAGATTTACGGTTTCCGGTTCGCGGATGTCACCATCCGTTTTTTAGATTACCCGGAAGAAAAGGACCTGGATGTCAAGATCATCCTCGATACCCTGATGTCGGAATCGGCAGCGCTGCCTCAATCAGATAACAACAGGCTTTTCCAGGCGGTCATGGCCGATTTTGAAGACATCGGATCAAAACGGGAACGAATGGAAAAGGTCAAGGCGAGTCCCTATTTCAATGCACTGCAGGTTAAGTTCGCCTATGCGCTCACCTGTCACAAGACGCAGGGCGGACAATGGGATTCGGTTTTTATCGACCAGGGATATCTGAATGACAAAATGCTAAACCTGGAATTTGGCCGGTGGCTTTACACGGCGGTGACCAGGGCGACCAAAAAATTATACCTGATTAATTTCGAAGACCGGTTTTTCGAATGACCAATGACCAATGACCAATGACGAGTGAAATTTACGATTTACGAATTACGATTTACGATTTTTTCGTCCCGTGTCCCGTGTCCCGTGTCCCGAGTCCCGATTTTTCGTCCCGTGTCCCGCCGCGTCCCGCGTCTCGTGTTTTACCATCCTAGGAGCGTAATCCCAACAACAAACGGGTACAACTCAGGTCCCTGATCTTTCTGGAACATCTGGGTTAGCGAATAGTTTGCAAACAGGTTAAGGCGTGACCAGCCAACCCGGAATGCAGCATCTAATTTAAAAGGGCTCAGGTGATAAGCACCCCGGTCGCGCACCATGTAATTTTCAACATCGTAGGTGGCAACTTTATTGCCATTGTCATCAACCAGGTAATAGGTCTCCTCCTTGTTATTGTAAACCTGCTTTGTGTAGGATCCGATGCGGACACCTGCAATAACCCCGAGGGCAACATGAAAACTTTTCAGGTTGTGGCGGGGATTGGTCTGATATTCAAATAGAAGGGGAAGGTTAAGGTAAGACACGACCATCTTGTTCGACTTCAGCGTAACATAATTGCCCTGTTCATCCTGCACTTTATAAGCAACCAGTGTTGACGAATCCTGCAGCATGACATAATTCCCATTGAAATAATA
Organism: uncultured Draconibacterium sp.; assembly: GCA_964590675.1. Lineage (GTDB taxonomy): Bacteria > Bacteroidota > Bacteroidia > Bacteroidales > FEN-979 > CAIVAT01. The sequence continues at coordinate 2,647 of CAZPWZ010000306.1, read as the reverse complement.
GTTGCTTGTCTGGAATCCAAGACCGGTTGTGAAACCTATGCGGTTTTTATAAATGTTCACATTGAGTTCAAAGGGATTGAAATTTACCGTAATCGACCGGGCAGTGTTCATATTCATATAGGGGTAATCCGGATTGAAGTTCATATTGAAATCGGGTGTGAGGTACCCGCTGATACCAAGTTCAAATCCTGCCCAATGCCCATTGAATTTCTTTTTTTTCTTGCCAAAAGGAAAATCGTCCATATCGAAATATCCCATTGGACAGCAAAAACTTGTCATATGGCAACTGTCACTGCTGAAAGTGGTGTCACTTGTGTGCCAGCCATGTTTGTGAAACGGACATTTTGGCTTTTCCTGGGCGCTGACGGTTATTGCCAGGGATGTAAGAATTAAAAATACAACAGCTATTTTCAGATTTTTTTTCATCGTTATATGATATTAATGTTAGACAATATGAGCCATAGGACGATAAAAAATCGGAAATGTTACAGTTGCGGAAAAATCATGAATCAAGTTTGAGCACCGCGAGAAAAGCTTTCTGCGGCACCTCGACATTACCGATCTGACGCATTCGTTTTTTTCCTTTTTTCTGCTTTTCAAGCAACTTGCGTTTACGGGTGATATCGCCGCCGTAACATTTGGCGGTAACATCCTTACGCAGTGCTTTTACTGTTTCGCGGGCGATGACCTTGGCGCCAATGGCAGCCTGGATGGCAACGTCGTACTGTTGTCTTGGAATGAACTCCTTGAGTTTTTCACAGAAACGGCGGCCAAAATCATAGGCATTATTCCTGGTAATCAGGGCAGAAAGGGCATCCACTATCTCTCCATTGAGCAGGATGTCAAGCTTTACAAGATCGGCGGTCTGCCATCCTGAGGGGTGGTAATCGAATGAAGCATATCCTTTTGATATGCTTTTAAGCCTGTCGTAAAAGTCGAATACAATTTCTCCCAGCGGAAGGTCAACTGTAAGCTCGATGCGGTCGGTTGTCAGGTAAACCTGGTTTTTCAGGATACCGCGTTTGCCTACGCACAGGGTCATGATCGGGCCAATATACTCGGATTTGGTAATGATGTTTGCAGTGATGGTTGGCTCTTCGATCTTATTGATGTAATTCGGTTCAGGCAATCCTGAAGGATTGTATACATCGAGCATTTCTCCCCTGGTGGTATAAACTTTATAAGAAACGTTCGGAACGGTTGTAATGACATCCATGTCGAATTCGCGGTCGAGCCTTTCCTGCACGATTTCCATGTGCAGCAATCCCAGGAAGCCGCAACGGAAACCAAAACCCAATGCGGCAGATGCTTCAGGTTCGAATGACAGGGCAGCATCATTCAGCCTTAATTTTTCAAGGGAGTCGCGCAATACTTCATAGTCGTCGGCATCGGTGGGATAGATCCCTGCAAATACCATCGGCTTAACGCCTAAGAATCCCTCGATGATTTCGGAACAAGGTCTCCCGACATGGGTGATGGTATCACCAACCTGCACCTCCTTGCTGTTTTTGATCCCGGAAATGATATATCCCACATCCCCGGCGTAAACGGTATTGCGCACCTCTTGCTTTAACCGTAAAATCCCTACCTCGTCGGCATGGTAATCCATCCCGGTGGCGACAAATTTCACATGATCCCCCTTGGTGATCGAGCCGTTGAAAATCCTGAAATAGGCTACAACACCGCGGAATGGATTGAATAATGAATCGAAGATCAGTGCCTGCAATGGAGCCTCGGGATCACCTGCCGGGCAGGGGATCCGTGTTACGATAGCCTCCAGGACCTGGTCAATCCCAAGCCCGGTTTTCGCACTTACCGCTAAAATTTCGTCGTGGTCGCATCCCAACAGATCGACGATCTGGTCTTTGACCTCCTCAACCATGGCCGCATCCATGTCGATCTTATTCAGAACAGGGATGATGGTGAGGTTGTGCTCGATGGCCAGATACAGGTTGGAGATGGTTTGTGCCTGTATTCCCTGCGTCGCATCAACCACCAGGAGCGCTCCTTCACAGGCTGCAATTGCCCGTGACACCTCATATGAGAAGTCCACATGGCCTGGCGTATCGATCAGGTTTAAAACATAATCCTGCCCATTGTGGGGAAAATTCATCTGTATGGCATGACTCTTAATGGTGATGCCACGCTCGCGCTCCAGGTCCATGTCATCCAGTACCTGTTCCCTGGAATCGCGTTCAGATACGGTATCTGTCCATTGCAGCAGGCGGTCTGCCAGGGTCGATTTCCCATGGTCGATATGGGCAATTATACAAAAATTACGAAGGTTTTTCACGGACGCAAAGATACAAAATAAGTTCTATTATCTAAGGATTGTGAGTGAACCATGAAGATTCCGCTTGACCTTGCCGGACAATGTTATTTCAAACAAATCGCATACATAAAAGTAGGTTCCGTCGCTGCATGGCTGGTTTGTTGTTTTATCCTTCCCATCCCAGTTGATTTCGGGATCGTTGGTCTCAAATACCTCCTTGCCCCACCGGTCGAAAATTTTCATGTTGACCTCCTCCACCAAAAAATTATAGATGGGCCGAAAATAGACATTGTATGAGTCGCCATTGGGAGTGAAAATGTATGGCAGACTGTAACGGCATTCCAGCCCGTCAGCAATATCAATGCAGATTAAATT
>CAZPWZ010000305.1:0-3824 GCA_964590675.1 uncultured Draconibacterium sp. | reverse complement strand
GCGCTGCCCCTGCAGCTGAAGCAGTTGAACTGATTCCCAATACCAGTAAAAATTTCACGAAGGCCATCCTTGGAATTGACAAGGTTAAAAAACAGGTCAGGAGTTTTACATTGTACGATAAAAGTGGAAATACATTCACTTATAAGATCAAGACCTATATCACGGATACTCCCGTTAACAATGCCGATTTCACCTTTGATGCGAAAAAATTCCCGGGCGTAGAGGTCATCGATATGCGCTGATTATGAACATCCTTACTGCTGAGGCTCAAAACAGGTTGATTGGTATTGCCGCAGAAATACGAAAATCGGTGGTCATGTCGCTGATTGAAGCCGGTTCAGGTCACCTCGGCGGCTCGCTTGGACTTGCCGACATCTTCACAGCCCTCTATTTTTCTGAACTCAAATACGATCCGCTTCATCCGGCCTGGACAGGAAGGGACCGGTTGATTTTGTCAATTGGTCATGTTGCGCCGGTACTCTATGCTGCATTGGCCCACGCAGGTTATTTTCCAGTGGAGGAGTTGTTGACTTTGAGAAAACTGGGAAGCCGGCTCCAGGGACATCCGGGCAGGGATCATGGATTACCCGGCCTTGAACTGTCAGCCGGATCGCTTGGCCAGGGACTCTCTGTGGCCGTTGGTATGGCCCTTGCCGCCAGGATGGATCATCAGGATCACAGGATATACAGTATTCACGGGGATGGGGAACTCCAGGAGGGCTCGATATGGGAAGCCGCCATGGCTGCATCGCATCATCAACTGGGCAATTTAACCGCCATTGTTGACAGGAACGGGCTTCAGATTGACGGAAGTACCGAAAAGGTTATGCATCTGGAACCACTGGCTGACAAATGGAAAAGTTTTGGATGGAATGTCCTTGCCTGTGATGGCCACGATTTTAACGATATCATCCAGGCCATTCGTACAGCTGGCACTTCCGGGAACAAACCAACTGTAATTATTGCAAAAACCGTCATGGGTAAGGGAATCCCTTCAATAGAAAATGATTACCGGTGGCATGGTAAGATCCCCACGCCCGAGATGGCTGCGGATTTATGAACCTCACCGATTCCCGCTCATGGAAGTTGATTCACTTCGAACGAAAGCAGGTCAGAACGTCGTCGATTATACCATGCACCAGCTAAAGTGACATACACTGGAACAATTAAAGGATACCAAACGGATTAATATAGAGGACCTCTGAATGGATCGCCAATCTGATTATTCATGAACAGGTTTACAAACAAAGGCAATAAAGCTACCAAGACGGGATTCGGTGAAGGATTACTCGAGTCCGGAATAAGAAATGCTGAGGTTGTTTGCATCGGTGCGGACATCACCACATCCGTCGGTTGCAATTTTTTTGCTGATGCGCTTCGTGAAAGATTTATATCACTGGGGATTGCCGAGCAGAATTGCATTGGAGTTGCCGCAGGTTTAGCCCTTGAAGGAAAGATACCCTTGTTTTCAACTTACGGGGTCTTTGCAGCCCTGAGGACTACCGACCAGATCAGGGTATCAGTGTGCTACAACAATCTGCATGTGGTCATCGGCGGTGCCCATGCCGGTGTTTCAGTCGGCCCCGATGGCGCCACCCACCAGGCGCTCGAAGATATGGGAATCATGCGCGTCATGCCCAACATGACCGTGCTGTCACCCTGTGATGCTACGCAGGCAAGGCTTGCAACCATGGCCGCAATCGAACATTGCAATGGCCCCGTTTACATCCGGTTTGGCCGCGAGGCAATGCCTGATTTTACTGATGAAACCATGGGATTCGAGATCGGGAAAGCGCAAACGCTGCAGGATGGGAATGATCTCACGATCATTGCAACCGGTCACCTGGTCTGGGAGGCTTTGCTTGCATCTGATATCATTGAAGCACAAGGAATCAGGACGCGTGTGATCAATATGCATACCATCAAACCCATTGATAAGGATGTCATTATAAAGGCCGCCAAGGAAACCGGCAGGATAGTCACGGCAGAAGAGCACCAGGTTAATACCGGCCTTGGAAGTGCGGTTGCTGAAGTTGTTGTGCAGCATCACCCCGTTCCGATGGCCTTCATCGGCATGCCTGACCGTTTTGGGGAGTCGGGGGATCCCAGGCAGTTGATGGAAAAATTCGGACTCACTGCTCAGGCTATCTCTGAAGCTGGAATTAAACTGATAAAAGGCTGAATGAAAAGCATTCATCAACGCCCCGGAAAATCAACAGAATAATCGGATCATCCACCTGTCCACCCGTCCACCCGTCCACTTGTCCACTTGCCCATTTGTCCACTTCCCCACTTGTCCACTTCCCCACCCGTCAAGCCAGATAAATATCCCGGGGATAAACAATCCTTGACAGTGTCAAACCCTTCCCCGGCACAGAATCTCCGGCATTCGACCGGTTTTTGCTTTCAATGATTCCCTTTAGGTCATCCATGGAAATCTTTCCTGTTCCCAGTTCCAGCAGCGTTCCAACTATCGCACGAACCATGTTCCTCAGAAAACGGTCGGCCGTAATGGTAAATACAAGTTCGTTTCCCTCTTCAGCCCAGTGCGCGACGCTGATCCTGCAAATATTCGTTTTCGTATCGGTATCCACTTTTGAGAATGAGGTGAAATCATCATAACGCTTAATCAGTTCGGCACCCAGGTTCATGCGCACATGATCAATATCACCATATAGGTAGTGCGTGTAATTTCCACGAAATGGATTTTTCACCCTTGAAATACAATAACGGTAGGTTCGCGACATCGCACTGAACCGGGCATGGGCGTCCTCTTTCACAGGAAGTATCTCAAAAAGGGCAATGGCCCCCCCAAGGTATCCATTCAGGCGGAATACCAGCTTTTCACATTCAGATTTGGACAATTGCTCCATGAGATCGAAATGAGCGAAAAACTCATCCGCATGAACCCCGGTATCGGTCCGGCCTGCTCCGGTTAGCAGGATGGGCGACCGCAACATCATCGACATGGCTTCCTCCAGCGTTTGCTGTATGGTGATCCCGTTCGGCTGCCGCTGCCAGCCGTGAAACTGGCTTCCATCATAAGCTAAACGAATGAAATATCGATAATGGCTCATACCTGTCATCCTCTCCCCGCAAATGTAAGAAAATGATGAATGCCTGTGATATATCATCAAGTACACACTGGTAAATAATCAATTTAGATTATGTATAAATTAATAAAAAAACATGTAATTCAGCACTATTTGTTATTTATTTAACAAGGAAAATTGATACATTTGCACGAAAATTTGTTAATATTTTCACAATGATCCATGAATTGAAGTTAAATCACTATATATTAACAATTTAAAAAATATTTTATGACTGATTGCAAATCATTAATCCAGGAATTAGCTGACAAATATGGGCGGGAAAGGTCCAGTTTGCTTCCTATTCTGCAGGGCGTTGTTGCAAAAAACAATTACCTGTCCGACACCTGCATGACAGACATTGCCAAGGAACTTGATCTTTCGGCTGCACAGGTATTTGGCACCGCAACCTTCTATTCGTTTCTTGACACCCAACCCAGGGGCGAATATGTTATCAGGGTGTGCAAAACCATTACATGCGACATGCATGGCAAGAAGACCATCATCCAGGCTTTGGAAGACATGCTCAAGATCAAGGTTGGAGAAACCACTACCAATAAAAAGTTCACTTTGCTGGAGACCAACTGCCTCGGATGGTGTCACGAAAGCCCGGCAATGCTGATCAATGATACGCCTTACAGTGGTCTCACTTCTGAAAAAGTGCATGATATCATCAGTGAATACATCAATAAATAACATTTAAGAAAATAGGAGAAACAGTCATGTCAGAAC
>CAZPWZ010000304.1:3453-3849 GCA_964590675.1 uncultured Draconibacterium sp. | reverse complement strand
TGTTTGCGATCAAGACAATCCTGGCGAACCTTGTCAAGATCGTCGAGCCAGCCCGTTGTACCAACCACGATCGGAACATTGGCGTCGAAGCAATGGTAAATATTTTCAACGATGCTGATCGGTGTCGAAAAATCGATGGCAACCTCCACCGCTTGCAATTGTTCTCCATCGGTTTCCCAGTCCTCAAGGCTATTCAGTATGAGTACCACTTCATGGCCCCTTTTGATTGCCAGTTTCTCAATTTCCTGGCCCATTTTTCCGTACCCCAGTAAGGCTATTTTCATAGTGTGATCATTGTGATAATAATTAAAAGTGCAGGCTGAGTTTCACACTCGCTCCGGGTTTGTAAACTACCTTTTTGGGCCGCAAAGCCGTGCCCAACTCTCGGTGTCAGTT
>CAZPWZ010000304.1:0-3443 GCA_964590675.1 uncultured Draconibacterium sp. | reverse complement strand
GGCTGAGTTTAAATCCGGCTGCGGGTTTGTAATATACCTGTGTGGGCAGCAAAGCAGGCTCCATCTTCATGGTCAGATTATCAGTGATATTGAAAGTATACAAATGCGCATCGACGGTTGCATCCAGGATGTTGACCGCATACCACAGCGCTGTGATAAGAATGCTGATCTCCAGGTTTCTGCGATAATACTCACGTGCCGAAATCAATTCATCAGGGGAGTAACGCTGAACCAGGTAGGCATACGACCCGTTCGTACTCCCGTTGGTTGATTCGATATAGGCACACTTGTAGTTTAGATATTCATCGGTATTGGTGTAGATAAAGTAGGTCATAATTCCGAATCCGGCATAAATTACAGGAATTTTCCAGTACTTTTTATTATACAGCTGACCAAGTCCTGGCAGGCATGCCGACATCAGTGTTGCCTGGGTCGGGGAATGTTCTTTTGAACGAATGGAATCGGGCAGTTCAACAAATGTCGTATCTGTTTGCGAAAAGGCATTGGTCGCTGGGCAAATCATAATAAGGATAAAAGTCAGGGATGATAGGCAAAGCTTCATTAGGAATCAATTTTGGAAATGATCCTGTCGAAATCCTCATTTGATTTAAAGGTTATTTTTATAGTGCCTGCACCTTTCCGGTTAACAGTAAGTTCAACATCCGACTCGAGTTTCTGATGCAGGGATGTTCTTGCCTTCTCAAATTTACCCGGCAGCAGGTTAAGTCGGACCGGTGTCCGGCCGGGTTTTTCCTTGCCGATATTACGGACTGCCTCCTCCACTTCGCGGACCGATAATTTTCGCTCGAGGATTTTCTTGAGGATAACCAGCTGCGTCTTTTCGTCTTCAACGCTTATGAGGGCCCGTGCATGACCCATGGTGATGAGGTTATCCCTTACAGCAACCTGGATTTCGGTTGGAAGTTTGAGCAGGCGGATATAATTGGAGACTGTCGACCTGTCCTTGCCAACCTTCTGGCTTAATTCTTCCTGTTTGATCCGGCATTCTTCGAGCAACCGCTGGAAACTGATGGCAATCTCAAGCGGATTGAGCTCTTCGCGCTGGATATTCTCCACGAGCGCCATTTCAAGCATCTGTTCATCGTTGGCGATCCTTACATAGGAGGGCACCTCGGTGAGCCCGATTAGTTTAGAAGCTTTGAGGCGGCGTTCTCCGGCAATAAGCTGGTAACGGTCATGACCGATCTTGCGCAGCGTAAGAGGTTGAATGATGCCATGTTCCTGGATGGATGCGGCGAGTTCCCTGAGTTCGGGTTCATTGAACTGGGCACGGGGTTGAAAAGGATTCGGTTCAATTTGGTCGATCTGAACCAATGCGACAGTCCCTGACATATAGGCGCCTGAAATTTCCTTATGGGAATTTTCCGATCCGGAGTTTTCAAGCAGTGCACTCAGGCCTCTTCCAAGGGCTTTCTTTTTTCCGTGACTATCAGACATTGATCTCTTTTTCAGCGTTTGTCAACTTGGTTAGGTCATTTTTCTGCAGAATCTCCCTTGCCAGGTTTAAATAATTAATGGACCCAGAACTGTTGATATCATGCATCATGATGGTGAGACCGAAGCTGGGTGCTTCTCCCAGTTTTGTATTGCGGTTTATGATCGTCCTGAAAACCATTTGCTGAAAGTGGGTTTTAACCTCTTCAACAACCTGTTTTGCCAGGCTCAGCCGGTTATCATACATGGTCAGGAGTATCCCTTCAATATCAAGCGCCGGGTTCAACCTCGTCTGGACGATTTTGATGGTATTCAGCAATTTACCGAGGCCTTCGAGGGCAAAATATTCGCATTGCACCGGGATGATCACTGAATCGGCCGCGGTCAGGGAGTTCACCGTGATCAAACCAAGCGACGGGGAACAATCGATGATAATGAAATCATAATCATCTTTGATCCTGGCGATCACTTTGCGCATCATTTTTTCCCGGTTTGGCAGGTTGATCATCTCAATTTCAGCGCCGACAAGGTCAATGTGGGCTGGCAGGAGATCAAGAAATGGGGTGGTGGTGTTCAGGATGATATTCCTCGGATCAACATCATCAATAATGCATTCATAGATGCTTGTTTTGATGTTGCGGGGATCGAACCCAACCCCGGATGTGGCATTGGCCTGCGGATCGGCATCAATGATCAGTGTTTTGTGCTCGAGGACAGCTAAACCCGCAGCCAGGTTAATGGCTGTAGTAGTTTTCCCGACTCCTCCTTTTTGATTTGCAATTGCAATTACTTTAGCCATGAGGTATTTTAAACAAGTTCACAAAATTACATCGAAATAGCAACACCCGGCACAATGTTGAAAAGTTTTGAAAACAAACAAGCCATCCGGTCGGACGGATTGAAGAGATTATTTTCCGGGGAATTAATGATGATCCGAATCGGATGTCAGGTCCTCAAATTCGATTGTCCGGTGAACCGGCCTTAACCCTTCAACCTCGCTTTCAACCATCGATTCTGTTTCCACTTCAGGTCGGTCAGGTGCTTTCCCGGTACGGATAAACTCGATAACGTCACTTAAGCCGTTCGAAAATTTATCAAAATCTTCCTTGTATAGAAAGAGTTTGTGCTTTTCATAAAAAAACTTGCCCTGCTCGTTATTGAATCGCCTTTTACTCTCAGTGATCGTGATATAATGCTCTTCTCCAACGGTGGCCTTTACATCAAAAAAATAGGTTCGTTTGCCAGCACGAACAGCGCGTGAAAAAATTTCTCCCCGTTCCCTGTCCTTATTTTCATTTTCTTCCATTCTGCAGTCTGGTTTAGATTAGTACATCGACATCGTTCAATTCAGCGAACGCAAAAATAAAAATATTATTTGAAAACAAAATTTTATTTCTTAATTCCGTAGATTTGCAGCCTCAAACAGGGAATCTCAATCTAGTTCTTTTTCATAAATTGAATATGCTGGGCAGACGACATTATCGCATCAAAGTACTTCAGGCGTTGTATGCCTATTTTCAGGGCGGTGAATCAAGGATAGAAATTGCTGAAAAGCATCTTTTGCAAAGCATCGACAAGGTATATGAACTCTATTACCTGCAATTGTCATTCCTGCTCGAGGTCATTCATTTCTACCGTTTCAGGATGGAGGAATCGAAGACAAAATTTTTTCCAACCCCCGAGGAGGTAAATCCAAGTTATAAATTATCTGAAAACCGGCTTGTGTTGCAATTGCAGCAAAACCGCAACCTCAGCGACCAGATTGTCAAATATAAAATCTCATGGACCGAGGAACAGGAGATGGTCCGTAAGGTTTATCAGAAACTAAAGGCCAGTAAGGACCTCGCTGATTACCTCAATTCCGGCGAGAGTTCCTATCGCGAAGACCAGGATTTCCTGGAGCGGTTATTCAGGAAGTTTGTTGCCAAATCACCGGATTTGCAGTATTATTTTGAGGAACGCAGCATCTATTGGTATGATGATTTTGA
>CAZPWZ010000303.1:0-3851 GCA_964590675.1 uncultured Draconibacterium sp. | reverse complement strand
AGCCGTAATGATCATTACCGGTGAAAGTAAAATCAGGCAAAGGATCGAAATCACAATATCAAGTATGCGCTTAAGTGACATCTGCCAGTCGGGCATCAGGTCGGGGTAGATCTGGATCAGCGGAGCGTGAAAAATGGAAGTAGTTTTCACTGAGCCCATAAGAATATCCTGCATAGCTGGAATGATTTTAATCACCACATCCGTATCCTCAAGCTGGGTGATTATATTTTCAATAGTATGATTTTCAGAATGTTCAATGGCAATAATCACCTCTTCAATAGCATGCTCCTTTACCAGTCTGTTCAAATCCTGCAACCCGCCCAAATGGGGAATGCTCTCAGCCAGTTTATAAGTCTTGTAGCCTTCAACATTGACGAAGCCGATGAATTTGTTTCCCGAAGATTTTTCCTGGTTTTCGATTTCCTCATAAATGGAAACGGCGTTGCCATTGCTTCCGATGATGATGGTATTAAAGCCGATGATCTTGTGATGGATTTTATAAGCTGCATGCGATGTCAGAAAAAACCGGGTAGCTCCCGTGAAAAACAGGTGCAACAGGAAAAGAATGAAAAAGAATTCGACATAGGTACGCTGGGTGATGATGATGTCATCGAGGATCAGGGTAAAAAACAGGATGGTAACCCCGATAAAGGTAATCAGGATAGTCTGTGCAAATTCACGGAGCCGCGCCTTCCGGTATATCTTCCGGTAGGTCCCGATCAAAATGTAAAGGATAAGCCAGAAAAACGGGATGATGGTTATGCCATAATAGAGCTTGTGATCCAGAAAGATGTCGCTGAAATGCGAAAAGAACTGGTGATCAACCGCATATTTGCGATAGATGAAGAACAAAGTCCAGGCAATGAATGCCGTGATGAGATCGGCAGCAACATATTTAAATACCTGTAAACGTTTATTCATAGTTCCGGAATTCAGTTTTCAGTCGGTTTATTTCTTTGATGACGGGCGCGTGACAACTTTGAAATTGTCAAACAGGATCATTGATTGCGACACTCCCTTGTCTTTAAATGTCCCCATGTAAACCCGGTAGGTCGACATTCCGGTGTAGGCATTCAAGGTATTGTATAGATCGATGTATATTTTTTTCCATTCGCCTTGCGTCGGATTCAGCGTAATGATCGGTGTTTGGTAAACCGTGGTGTAGCCATAGGTAAATACGCCAACCGTCAATGTATTGGTGGTATTGAAATTCAGTTCAAGATAAATGGGAGCAAGCGGAATGCTGTATTCATCGTGCGTCTGGCATTCAAAGAAATCATGGATGGAGTCGAGCAAGACCATGCCTGAATGATTCCCTTCAAAGGTAAGCGGCGAACCCGGGGCAGTAGGCTGGATATAGGCACTGCTCCGGCTGGTTGTATCGAGGCTGACGGAGACTTTTTCAAAGTCTTCCATCCATACAAACGAGGCAGTAGGCTGATAGGTGGTTCTGATGACACCGATCTTAGTGGTACTGTCCTGGATCAAGTTTACAACCTTTTCAACCGGTACATAAAACTCGTAGCCATACCGTGTTGCAGCGATACCATTTTTTTTGATTCCCGGCCATATTTTAAGATTGTGTTTGCCGGTCTTCAAAACCGGGAACCTGGCGGGTAATTCATAGGCACCAATGAATTCATCATCAATATAAACCCAGGCGTCGGTGATGCCCTGGGAAGCCGTTCCCTGCTTGAAATAATCCGTAGTGATATAAATGGAGTCGACGCTGATATAAGCCGGTATGGTTTGATCACCGGTAAATTTTTCACAAGAGGATACAGCGATAAACAGAAACAGCTATAGAAAAATGTAGGGTGGGCGTTTCCTGCGAATCATAAAGGCTGAATGGGTTGGTATCACTAAATCCTGTAAGTTTAACGGTCTATTTTTACCGATATTGTCTGGTATCCGAATAAAAGTAATTAACAATAAAAACCGCGGATCAAATGATGTTTGAGGCTGTCTGGTTGATTTTTTCAATTATTTTGTAGGCTACTTCCAGCGCACTGTAACCGTCGTTGATTGTGACAGGGGGTACTGTGTTGTTGATGATGGCTGAATAAAAACTTTCGAGTTCAACTTTGATCGCATTCGTTGGCTTTATCTCCGGCCTATCAAAGTTAATCTGCTTTGATCCCTTTCCTGGTCCCAGTTCAAGGATAAATCCAAGGGGGGTAACATCCTTTTCAACATCGCTGATCTTAACAACCTCAAGCTCCTTTTTAAGAAAATCGACGGAAATATAAGCATCCCGCTGAAAGAAACGCGATTTCCGCATGTTCTTCAGGGATATCCGGCTGGCAGTCAGGTTGGCAACGCAGCCATTGTCGAACTCGATGCGTGCATTGGCGATATCCGGTGTGTCACTTACTACAGCCACGCCACTTGCACTGATTTTTTTTATGTTACTTTTAACCACACTCAATATGATATCGATATCATGTATCATCAGGTCGAGGATGACCGGAACATCGGTGCCTCTCGGATTGAACTGTGCAAGCCGGTGACTCTCGATAAACATCGGGCGATCGAATGAAGCTTCGGCAGCAAGAAAGGCCGGGTTGAAGCGCTCGACATGCCCCACCTGTACCTTTACATTTGCCTCCCCTGCAATCTTAATCAGCTCACGTGCTTCATCAAGGCTGGTAACGATGGGCTTTTCAATGAAAACATGGCGGCATTTTTTAAGTGATTTAGCCGCACATTCAAAGTGGGAAATGGTGGGCGTGACAATGTCGACCACGTCAACTGCATCAATAAGATCATCCAGCGAATTCCACTTCCTGATACCAAATTCCGATTCAATTTTATCAGCATTGGCAGTATCCGGATCATAGAAACCAACAAGATCAAAATCAGCGATTTCTTTAATGCATTTCAGGTGAATCTTACCAAGGTGGCCGGCGCCAAGCACTCCGATTTTAAGCATATTTCGATTTTTTTTGCAAAGGTAGGTTTTTACCCTGACTGAATTTAGTATTTTCGTGAAAAAATTAACACCACAGCGCTCATGACTACTATGATTCCAGTTGACTCCTATCGCCACCAGGGACTCCGAAAATTACTTGTCCGGAGTATCGGTCAAAAAGGAATTACAGATGTCCAGGTTCTGGCCGCCATCGAAAAAGTGCCAAGACATTTTTTCTTTGATTCGTCCTTTGTTGAATCTGCATACGAGGATAAACCATTCCCGATCGGTGCCGGTCAAACCATCTCACAGCCCTACACCGTGGCATTCCAGACCGAGCTGCTCCAGGTCAGAAAAAACGAAAAAGTCCTTGAAATTGGCACGGGATCGGGATATCAGGCTTGCATACTCGCTGAAATGGGGGCCAAGGTATTTACCATTGAACGGCAGAAAACCCTGTTTGATAAAACCAGTAAATTTCTCCCTGTACTGGGATATCATGCCATCAAAACTTTTTTTGGAGATGGTTACAAAGGCCTGCCAGCCTATGCCCCATTCGATAAAATGATCGTTACGGCAGCTGCTCCCTTTATCCCCGATGCCTTGCTTGAGCAACTAAAACCGGGGGGAATTCTTGTTATTCCGGTGGGCGCCGGTGACATCCAGATCATGACCACCATGACCAGGAAAACCGATGATACATTTGAGAAAAAGGAATACGGCGCCTTCAGGTTTGTCCCGATGCTTGAAAACAAGGCAAAAGAAAAATAATCAGCTCAGGATCAGGAGTTTTCCCGCCAGCGGCGTCGTGCCCTGATAAAAAATGCTATGGCAAAACCCGCAATCATAACATAAGATCCAAGCCACAGGATATTGATATAGGGATTCATGATCGCCTTGATTACGATATATTCGGGCTCCTTTGACACGCTGGAAATAT
>CAZPWZ010000302.1:0-3869 GCA_964590675.1 uncultured Draconibacterium sp. | reverse complement strand
GAACGGGAGGGGTTTCAAGGGGGGGGGCCGGGGGCCGCTGGTGGTGGGCGTCGGTGGCATCGGCGGCCTCAACCCGGTGGACCTCAGCAGGATGTTGTCCGGCAAGATCGCGCAGGCCTCACCGACGATTTCGGAATATTCGCAAGGCGTGACCGGCTCGGCCACGCCGAAGGACCTCGAAACCGCGCTGCAGCTAAATTACCTGGCGCACACTGCGCCGAACATGACGCCGGATGTGCTCGACCTGGTGAAGGCCAATGCCGTCAAGAACCTGATCGTGTTTTTTTATGCCATCTTTGCCTTGCTGGTATTCATGATTGATGGAAAAGTAAACTATCTTTACGGCTTAATCCTCTCGGTGGGAAGCATGATCGGGGCGGTAATCGCATCATACCTGGCGGTTAAAAAAGGAGGTGGATTCATCCGGGCAATCATCCTGCTGTCGGTGATCCTGACCATACTTCAAATATCCGGATTGATTAACTTTGCAAGCTTATTGAAGCAGATACTTTAGCGCCAGGCGTTTGTCTGGTTTTCCATTGTTTCCAATTATTAAATATCCAATGATATGAAAATTATCTCTGTTCGATTCCGGAAGTCTTTTAATAGAATAATGGCATTTTTGGGATGCCTGGTTCTGTCGCACCTGGCCGGTTCCCTGCTTTTTGCCCAGGGCGAAGCCGTTGTGGCTGTGCCAGCCCAAATCAATTCGGGGAAATGGGTACTGGTTATTCATGGAGGAGCTGGCGGACCTGCCAGGGGAACCATGCCAGCTGAAAAGGAAAAGGACTATTTACTCAAGCTGGATGAAGCGCTTAATATTGGTTCTGAGATTCTTGCCAGCGGAGGAAGCAGCCTGGATGCAGTAGAAAAAGTAATCCGGTTCATGGAGGATTGTCCTTTGTTCAACGCCGGGATTGGCGCCGTGCTCAATGAGGATGGCAAAGCAGAACTTGATGCTGCGGTAATGGATGGGAAAACCGGCAAAGCGGGCGCCGTTGGGGGAGTTACAGTTATTAAAAACCCGGTCTCGGCAGCCCGGCAGGTTATGGAACAAACCCCGCATGTGCTGTTGGTGGGAACCGGCGCTGAAAAATTTGCCAAGTCACAGGGGCTCGAAATAGTGGATCCAGCATATTTTGTAACCCCTGAACGACTGCGGGCATGGGAAAAATGGAAAGCTGCCGGTGAATCAAATCCTGAGAAAAAACCGGATAGCCCTGAAAAATCATCCATGGAGAAAGAGAAGCATGGGACTGTGGGAGCTGTTGCTCTTGATCAGCAGGGAAACCTGGCCGCCGGAACATCTACGGGAGGCATGATGGGCAAAATGACCGGGCGCATCGGGGATACTCCCATCATTGGTGCGGGAACCTACGCCAGCAATCAAACGTGCGGGGTATCCGCTACAGGTCACGGTGAATATTTTATGCGCAACCTGGTGGCATACGATCTAGCGGCCATGATGGAATACAGGGGCATGTCGGTAGAGGAGGCTGGTTCAGTCATCATCATTGAGCAACTGCAGGAACACATAGGAAGTGGCGGTCTCACCGCCGTTGACAAGGAAGTGAACATCTGCATACCATTCAATAGAAATGCCATGTACCGAGGGTTTATGAAATCAAGCGGCGAACGTGAGGTTGCCATCTATTAACTGGGGTGATGACTATCCACGCCAACAGGAGCAGGTTAATTTTCCTGGCCATTATGCTGATGCTGGTACAGATTTCATGTCGCAACCAGGATGACCAGCCGTCAAAAACCGAGTTTTACCTGATCAATAACACCCATCACACACTCAACCTTCATTGCCGTGCGGGAAATCCTGACAGCGTTACACTGCTGCACATAGCGGCGCATGCACGAGCCATTATCCTGGAGATCGATGGCATCCATGACCAACTCGCGTTGCAACCACTCATTGATCGCAAGGTGATTAAAATGATGGATGAAAATAACGTTGACTGGTGGCCCCGGATCAGGGATGCAGTTAAATGGGGGCATATCAGGTTGCCTGAAGAAGAAGGGACAAGGCAGATTTTTTTTATGCAGATGAATCCCCTGGATGATGGGATGAACCGGCTGCAGAGCCTGGGGATAATCAAGTTGTTCAGGATCTCCCAGGGATTGGCTTACCTGATCATATTATCTTCGGTGATGGGATTGTTATATGTCCGCCTGCGATACAAAAGCCTGTATATCCTGCTGGCCATTTTTCTTAATTTCCCTGTGATTTATTATACCGCCGATTTTGGATCCGTGATCAATTATATTCTTGATCCCCTGTTCATCCTTCCGACATGGATCGTTGAATCAACGCCCTATTTTGTGCGGTTCTCCCTGCCCATTGGCGCAATGATTGTTTGGATTGTGCTGATCCTGCGCAAGCTTATAAAAAGAAATTCGACCTGAGGAGGCAGGAGGCATCACTGCTTCTCGTATTGCTGGATTTCGTCGTGCACATATTCAAGGATTACGCCAGCCTGCCTGAACATCTCCTCAGATTCTCTCCCGTCGTGATATTTTCGTTCACAAACCACACGCACTATGCCGCAGTTTATAATAAGCATGGCACAGGTCCGGCATGGCGTCATACGGCAGTACAAGGTCGCCTTTTGGAGGGGAATGCCCAGCCGGGCAGCCTGGCATATGGCGTTCTGTTCGGCATGAACCGTGCGCATGCAATGTTGCGTGGTACGATCATCTTCATGCAACACTTTTTTCATCAGATGCCCCACCTCATCGCAATGAGGCAGCCCGCGCGGAGAACCGACATAACCGGTTACGAGAATCTGCTTGTCTCGCGCAATAACGCAGCCACTGCGGCCGCGATCGCAGGTTGCCCGTGTTGACACGGTATGTGCGATTTCCATGAAGTACTCATCCCAGGAGGGTCGAATATAGGATTGTGGTTCCATAGTTCAGTTTATATGCTGTGTAAATGTACGAATCATTTGACATCATACACTACCAGAAGTAACCGGAAAGATGCTGTTAAAACACAATTAAAGCTATCTTTGCAATCAGTCCCGTAACAGAAGGGTAACCGATAATTATTAATCATAGTCAATGTCTTATGACATATCCATATGTGCAATGTTCATGCAATCCGTGAATGTTAATCATGGATATTCCATGTGAAAATTGAAAAACAGATTATAAACGTATGAAATTGAGATCAACCTTGTTTTTCGTTTTATTGATGCTGTTAGGATTGAATACCGTGGCAGACAATTTCAGTTTCCTAGCACATACGGTGAAGCAACCCAATGGCATAGTTATTCATTGTTACGTTTCGGGGGATGAATATTTCAACTGGCTGCACGATGAAAATGGGTATACGATCATCCAGGGAGATGATGGCTATTTTTACTGGGGCACGATGAGGGATGATATTGTAGTGCCGTCGGTTTGGCGTATCGATACAACAGATCCATCCAAGGCCGGATTGAAGAAATGGGCAAAGATTTCACAGCAGAAATATAATGAACGCAGGGCTTTGTATACGGAGAACATAGAACGATCGGTCAGGGCGCCGCATACCGGCAACATGAACAACCTGGTTGTTTACATCCGCTTTAATGATGATACCGAGTTTACCACTACCCGCCAGGCCTATGATGACAAATTTAATCCCCCGGCGGGAAATTCGCTGAAATCCTATTTTTCCGAGGTTTCCTATGAGTTGTTGACCATAAGCAGCACCCATTATCCGGAATGTTTGATGACCACCAATTTCTCGTACCAGGATCCGCATGACCGGAGCTATTTCGAACCCTATAATGCAACTACCAATCCGAACGGATACAATGGAAACACGCAACGGACGCAACGGGAACATACTTTACTCAAGGATGCAATAACGT
>CAZPWZ010000301.1:0-3872 GCA_964590675.1 uncultured Draconibacterium sp. | reverse complement strand
ACGTGAGCATGTCCTCGGGGAGGTCGCGGAGGTTGTAGAGCCAGACCATGTAGCACCGGCAGAACGGCTCCTGGCCGACCGCCGTGACCTCGTCGTAGTAGCCGACGCGTCCCTTCTTGACGAGCCCGGCGACGTGCGCCCACGAATCGCGGATCAAGAAGACCTGGTCGTCCCGCTCCTTGTGGTCGGGCCGGTAGTCGTAGCCCGCCTGGCGCCAGTGCGCCCGAGAGGCGCCGGCGATCGCGCCGCCGTCCGACGCGATGATCTCCGAGAGCGCCGCGGTCATCTTGTGGCCCTGGTCGATCAGGACGCGCCTCTCCTCGAAGGGAAGCTGCGCCAGCGACTTCCGGACGGTGATCCGTACCTCCCGCTTGCTCTCCCCGGAGACGCCGCCTGGCGGGACCGACGTCGACCCATAGGTGGTTTTTATCCAACATATTAAAAGCGCTGCCGGTAGCAACTTTTTTAACCGTCCAGGTCGCACCGTTATCATCTGAATAAGAGACGCTCTGACCACTTGCATTATCGATGTAGCCAACAAACCAACGGCCGTTGAGGTCGATCACTGCCGCAGGGTCGCCGGAATTGGGGCCGCCGGCGCCTTCAACAGTGCCCGCCCAGGTTTCACCTCCATCAAAGGACTTGAGGGCATCGGCGCCTTTGACGGTTCCGTTGCTTGGCTGGGGCGTTGAATTATTTGAGTTAAGCAGTACATCCATGTTGGATGGGTTGATAACGATTGAATTCTCGCTTTGTGTCGAATTGGATGGTTCATTCGTTATACAAATATCCGGTGAATCAATTACAGAGACCCCGCGGAGCAGTACCTTGCTGCCAGTATAACGGGCAGGAGGAATCGGGGCATAAGGCTGCACGGGGGTAAGGCCGAGCTTGGCACACTTCTGCCAGTAACCCATGTTGTCAATACGTGTATCAATCTTGTAATCAGGAGGAAACGTGTTGTTGTCCTGTGCCCTGAGTGTGCCGGAAATCACCATTAGGATTATTCCGATCCGAAGAATGTAAGGGATTAATTTCATGTTTTTGGTTTTGGTGAGTTATAATATTACAAAGGTACGGGAAAAATGCCTACTTTTGTCTGGTAAATTTTCTGATGAAAACGGCAAATCGTATAGGCATCTTCTTACTGCTTTTAGTCTTCCTTTTCAGTACGATTGGGATTTCGATCCTGCATCAAGTATGCAGCAGCAGCCACCATAACGAAATTACTGTGTATCCTGAGCTTTTTAAATCAACAGGATCACCATGTTGTGGCGCTTCCGCCGAGGTTTCCTGTTGTGATGATGATCAAGGGAATCAGGGTGATAACGCATCCCAGGTTATCAGCGCCATGCCATGTTGTGTTAGCGTCAATTCCTATCTGAAACTTGAAATACCTGCGCTTCGCTCTGAAAAGCTGATAATCAATAATTTTACCGTCTTATTGTGCCATGATGCACTGCCATCGAGTGATTATGCATCAGAGGAGTGTCTGTCATTACCTGGCACTTTGTTCCAGTTTTATTCACCCCCATTAACGGGTAAGCGCCTGGTTCATTTCCTTCATCAACCAAAGATACCCGATCATCCGTCACACACCTGACCGATTATCCCGGAACAGAATTGCTGTTCCTTCAAGGGGATTACCGGTAAATGCAATCAATTATACATTTCTTAATCAACGGATGATGAAAATTCATAGAATTGTCTCATATATTATAATCATAGGCGGAATCCTGATGGATTTCAGTGTAATGGCGCAGGCTGTTACGGGAACTGTCTGGGAAAAGGACCCGGGAGGAAAATCACTCGGACTGCCGGGAGCGAATGTTTTCTGGATCGGCACCACAAAAGGTACCTTTACCGATGAATCCGGCAATTTCAAATTATCACGCTCCGGGATGAAAAGTCCGCAGATTGTGATCAGCCTCATGGGATATACCCGGGATACCGTGAAGGTTCCGGCAGATAATAGCAGGATTGATGTTGAACTAAACCCTTCGGTACAGGATCTTACCGAAGTCACCATCAGCGGGAAACAGGATAATACCTTTATTTCAAAACTCAATGCCAGGCCGACAACGGTCATTACAACCGGAGAACTGCAGCGTGCGGCATGCTGCAACCTGGCGGAAAGTTTCGAGACCAATGCTTCGGTGGATGTTTCCTACTCCGACGCATTATCGGGTGCGCGACAGATCCAGTTGCTTGGTCTCTCAGGTATCTACAGCCAGATCATGACGGAGAACGTTCCCCTCATCCGGGGACTGGCAACACCATTCGGACTGAACTATATTCCGGGATCATGGATGGAGTCGATCCAGATCGCGAAAGGAACTTCATCCGTCGTTCAGGGATATGAATCGGTAACGGGGCAAATAAATGTTGAATATAAAAAGCCCGAAACCAGTGAGAAGTTTTTCCTGAACCTGTTTGGCAACAGCAATGCCAGGCTTGAAGCCAATGCTGACGGAGCAATCAAGATCAATGATAAACTCAGCACCTCGTTGCTAATGCATGCAGCGACATTCCAGAATAAATTTGACCGGAATGTTGTTGTTGAACCTGATTCGACAGATGGGTTCATGGACATGCCGAAAATTACAACGGTCACCGCCATGAACCGTTGGGATTACATTTTACCCGGCAAATGGGTGTCCCGTTTTGGCTTTAAGTACCTTTATGAAGATCGCAACGGGGGACAGATGACATTTGACAAGAATGAGTGGAATTCAGACACAACCGGGATCACCACCGATTTGAAAAAATATGGGATCGGGATCAGGACCAACCGGGTTGAAGCCTTCTGGAAGAACGGGATTTTTATGGGTGAAGGTGGTAAATCGAGCCTGGGGCTAATCCTTTCAGGGATCAACCACCAGCAGGACGCTTTCTATGGCATCAACCTCTATCATGGTCATGAGCAGAATTTCAATGCCAACCTGGTATTCACCACCTCATTCGATGAAAACAAGCACCGGATCTCTGCCGGTGCCAGTTATTTTATCGATGATTACAGCGAAAATTTCATTCAAACAAGGCTGAAGTACCGTTACCAGACCTTGCCGCCTGATGTGACCCCCACCAATGCCGATCTGTTCACGCTGGTAGGTGATTCGGTCTTTACTTACCTTCTTGATCGCAATGAATGGGACGCCGGTGCGTTTTTCGAATATACCTACGATCTCTGCGGAAAATTTGCTTTAATAGCGGGATTGCGTGCGGATTACAACAGCCGGTTCGGGTATTACATCACCCCAAGGCTGCACGTCCGGGTGAATCCATCGACATCGACCACTCTGCGAGCATCCGTAGGGAAGGGTTATCGTTCGCCCAATCTCCTGGCAGAGAACAGTTCCGTTTTTGTCAGCCAGCGTGTACTCTATTTCGCTCCGGATCTTGGGAATGAAGAAGCCTGGAATTATGGCCTCAATTTCACCTGGAACTTTACCCTTTTCAATGAAAAAGCTGAATTTTCGGTCGATGCATACCGCACCAGTTTTGTCAGGCAGGTCATTGCAGACCAGGACAGCCTGCCAACCGCGTTATTCTTTTATAACCTGGATGGTAAGTCCTATGCCAACAGCGCCCAGGTGCAATTTGTATTTTCCCCTGTCAAACGCTTCACCATCACCGCTGCATTCCGTTACAATGATGTCAAGGTTACAGAAGGCGGCACCCTGAAACAAAAATCGATGGTAAACCAATATAAGGGATTGCTATCATAGGGGTACGCCACTAAATTCGAAAAGTGGAAATTCGACCTGACCGGGCAGTTGAATGGTCCCGCCAGGATCCCGGATACGCAGAAAATGCCCTCATTCCTGCAGCGCCCGGGCTGGTCGCCCGTTTGGTTCAACCTTTTGGGACAG
>CAZPWZ010000300.1:0-3873 GCA_964590675.1 uncultured Draconibacterium sp. | reverse complement strand
TTTCTCATCAAAGCAGAGCAATCTTCCCAAGGCACCGGTATATAGCGGCCTGATCGAAATGCATGGCAGTAACAGCGCTTTTATTGGCACCGAACTCGGAATATTCAGCACCACTAACCTTAACTCTGATAATCCTACCTGGGGCGCTGACATGCAGAACATTGGCGATATCGCAGTTACCGAAATCCGTCAGCAGATCATGGATGATTATCATATCCTGAATAAAGGCGTAATTTATATTGCCACTTATGGAAGTGGTATCTGGATGGACACTACCTATGCACTTCCTGTTGGCATTGAGCCGGTCATTGGCAGCGTGGCATCACAGGGTGTACTTGATGTGAACCCTAATCCCGTGATTGATAATCTGAACATAACCTATACCTGCGAGGTTTCAGGAGATCTTACAGCAACAGTGTATGACCCATCAGGCCGTCCGGTACTTACAAGGAATTTTGGAATCCAACCCAAAGGCGTTTTTAAAGGCCAGCTCAACCTGGGAAGTTTGAAAAGCGGCAGCTATATCCTTAAAGTTGGAAACGGCCACCAGAAGTTGGTGAAACTTTAAAGGAAACCGATGAGATAAAAAAAAAGGACTGCCGTAAAGCAGTCTTTTTTTTTACCTGTTTGTCCGTACGATCTTATGCTTTGAATGTTTGAGCCGGCTCCTGATGGTCAATCCTGCCAATATGCCGTAAATGCAGTTCCGGGTTGAAGGTTATACCAGGGATTTTTTGAAGTCCTGCAGTACCTTGACATCAGCTTCAGTAATAAAGCCGATTTCAAGTGCCTTCTGCACAAGATGATCATAATCGGTAAGGGTGATCAGGGCGCATTCAGATTCCTTAAAGGCTTTATCGGCCTTCGAAAGATTGTAAGTGAAAATAGCGACCATCCCTTTTACATTGCAGCCTGCTTCACGTAACGCATGCACTGCACTGAGGCTCGATCCGCCGGTCGAAACCAGGTCTTCAACCACAACAATACGCTGCCCCTGCCGCACTTCACCTTCAATCTGGTTTGCAAGTCCATGCTCCTTTTTTCCTGAGCGTACATAGGCGAAAGGCAATCCCAGTTCCTGGGCCACAAGGGCTCCCTGGGCAATACCTCCCGTAGCAACACCTGCAATCGCTTCAGGTTGAAAGCTGCTCTCCTCTATCGCCTTGACAAAATGCTGACGTATAAAGGTTCTGATTTCAGGATAAGAAAGCGTAATACGGTTATCGCAATAAATTGGCGATTTTATCCCCGATGCCCAGGTGAACGGATCTTTTGGACTGAGTTTTACTGCCTTGATCTTTAATAGTAATTCGGCTGTTTTAAATGCAATGTCTTTGTTATATATCATAGAATTTTTATAATGAATTCTGGCACAAAGGTAGCAAAAAATGCCAATTATCCGGTCATCTATGCTCACGGAAAAAACGTATTTTTGCCGCGCAAATTATCGATGCATGAAAATATTCCTGAATGACCGTGTCATCCGGTTCACTGCCACAACTCCTGATAACCTGCTCCCAACCGACATGGCCGTTCCTCTTAGTTCAACAGAAAAACTGTATGAGGCATTTTGTGATTTTGCACGATACGAAAAGTATAAGACCCTTTGGGTTCTGAACGCCAATTTCCCGGAGTTCGCCTCTGTTTTTAAATATATTCCGGCGGCAGGCGGACTTGTGAAAAATGAGAAAGGAGATTACCTGTTCATTCACCGCCTCGGACACTGGGATCTGCCGAAGGGTAAAATTGACAGGAAGGAGATTCAGGGCGCGCAAAATGATGATAACCATGATTATTCTGCCCGGTTCGGTGAAGTAACCCAGGTACCGTTTCCATCCGCAGCGAGATTTGCTGCCATGCGAGAGGTCAAGGAGGAGACTGGGCTCAGATCAGTCACAATCGTACGCGATCTGACCTGTAGCTGGCATATGTATAAACTGAAGGATAAATACATCCTCAAGCAAACATGGTGGTTTGAAATGACTGCAAGCAGTTCCCAGACTTTGAAACCACAGACCAGTGAAGGCATTTTCCTGGTAAAATGGACTCCTCCCGATGCGATACACTGCATCATGTCGCATACCTATGCATCGATCAGGGAGATGCTGCTCGAAGTGATGTTCTGATAAGCAAGAAGAGGAGTCGTTGCCGTTCGCCCTTTATTCAGGATCTGCCTGGAATCTGAATCCCAGTCTTTTACCGGTGCGTATCGACATGGCATCAAGTGTGGTTTGCATCTCAGCAACCGTCACCTCCTTGATATTGTCATAAGGCGGTGTGAGGAGGTCGAAATTCAAGGTATATAAAATCGAAGAGTGCAGGATAGTCTGGATGGCTTTCCGGTCGAGATTGCTTCCGGGAAAATTATTGTAAAGCAACCCTATTTCGCGCTTTCCTTCAGTGAAATAGTGGTTTTCGCGATTTACGAAGATCCGGCCGATACAGTAACCTATATCATTGGACCGGTTGTATTTGAATGAATCGGCCAGGAAATTGAATATGTGAATGATGCCGCAATAGGACCGGTTTTTATCTTCACGGATGTAACTGCTTTTCATCATGATGTGGTCACGAGGGATTTCGAATACATTCGAATGCATGAAAAAGATCAGGATGTCGGATCCGAATTTGAGCTGAAACTCGAACTTTCCACGGTCATTGTATTCAAAAAGCAGGGGGGAAGCGGCTTTTTTGATCATGGCAGCATTTGACTTTACAAAGGTTTCGCTTTCGTTTTTAAACTCATTGAAAACGTCCATCGTTTTCTTGTATACATCCTGTTTCAGGGTGCTTTTTTCTATGATGGTTCTGATCAGCGACTTTTGGTTTGTACCGGGGCGAGGCATCTTTTATCACTTAGTTTATACAAAATTACATGAAAATTAGCTAATGACACACAGACGAATAAAAATCCGGACCAGGTTTATGGGCTAAACCTGATAATAATTGCAATTCACACCCTGGCCGCACAAAAATCGACCGGATTTGGAGGAATATAAAAAATAATGCTCCCGAATTTCTCCCAGGCAGATTCTTGACATTAGGATTTGAATGTTGTATTTTTACATACGTTTTTTCATTGTCTAACCTAAAAATCAGCATGATGAAAAAGTTATTCACTATTCTTTTGGTTTTATGCAGTTCTTCAGTTTTTTCTCAAACGGAACTGGGAGCATTCAACCTGACGGGTTCTGGTTACTCCACAACGTCAGCGACCGACTATCAATGTCTGGGAATAAATCCCGCAAATCTGGGTTGGACCTGGAATAATAATAAAATGAACCTGGGATTGCTGGAATCAGGTGCTTCCATATATGCAGAACCACTGAACAGGCAGCAGGTAATGGGTGAAATGTTTAATAACGACCTGGTGTTATCGATGCAGGAAAGGGAAGATGCAGCAAGTGAATTCAAGGATAAGCGGATTTCGTCGAATGCAGCGCTAACATGGTTTGGGTTTTCCTATCAGAATGATAAATTCGGCGGTATTGCATTTTCGATACGCGATAAGCAAAACTGGAGTTCAGTGTTGAATGAATATGGCGCCAGGTTCCTGTTCCTTGGGTATAATGATCCCTATTTCGATATCAAGACCATTGAACATGGCGATTCGGTTGGTTATTCTTCAAATCCCGGGCTGGCAAGTGTAGTTTATAAGGGCACCAGTCAGAATTTTTCATGGACCCGGGAGTATAGCCTGGGTTATGGCAGGATGATCATGAATAAGGAGAATTTCTCCTGGTATGGCGGGATCGGTTTTAAATTCATGACAACCTTTGCCGGCACGGTATACAGCCAGGAAAAAGGGGGTGAATATAATGTTTTCTCGGCACTAAGCCCAGTGTTCGAGGGGGATTAGGATGAGCCTTCCCC
>CAZPWZ010000299.1:0-3885 GCA_964590675.1 uncultured Draconibacterium sp. | reverse complement strand
AATTTTAACAAAACGTCAAAAGGCCTGAGAGTGCTGAACAGTTCATTTTCCCGGTGGCATTGGGTTAATTTATAATTCGGGATCATGGGGCTGAGGTGATGGATATGGTGAAATCCGATATTTCCGGAAAAGTACTGTAAAATTCTGGGGAGCTTATAGTAAGAACTGCCTTCCAGGGCCATTCTCCTGTAATTCCAGGTATCGGTACGTGACCAGTAGGTGGGGTCAAACTGGTGTTGTACATAGAAGAGCCAGAATCCGAAAATTCCTGCAATTACAATGATCGGGAACTGTATCAGGATAAACGCCTTGATCCCGATCAGCAGGCTCATGGATATGGCAAACAGCGCCAAGCCGGCATTGGTGGCATAAACGCCAACCCGTCCCTTCCTGTCCATGTTCTTTTTGGTGAAACCGTTCCCGATCACAAATACATAAAATGCGCCGATCCCGAACATGGTTACCGGGTGGCGGTAAAACCGGTACATGATCCTGTGCCATCTGGAACTTTCCTGGTATTCCTGTACCGTCATCGTCCACACATCCCCGATGCCGCGCTTGTCCAGGTTTCCGGCCGTTTCGTGGTGGATATAGTGATTGCGCGTCCAGCTGTAATAAGGCGTAAAGGTCAGTATGCCAATGAAAATACCGACGGCATTGTTCAGCCTGGCCGATTTGAAAAAGGAACCATGGCCGCAGTCATGATAGATGATGAACAGGCGAACCAGGATACCGGCTGCGGGAATCGAAAGTCCAAAGGTGATCCACCAGGATATGGAAAGACTTTCATACATCAAAAACCAGGCTAATGAATAGAGGAGAAGGTTACCGGAGAGCTGCCACCAGCTTTTCAGGGCATTTGGGCGATTGTATTTCGAAACTATTTTTATCCAGGAGGTCGTTGATGTTTCACTTTGATTGTTAAGTGAAGCCATCTGCTTATAATTTAATTATTGATTTTTGCAAAGGTACGACAAAAACTGCTTTATTACTTTATTTCAATGTAATCCCCATCGGCAAAATAGGTTGCATAGGTTTCCCATTGGTTGACATCCCCGGATTTCTCTATCCTCCAGAAAATATAATTGGCATTCAGCAGGTCTCCGGCCTCGTTGAGCTCCCGTGATATTCCAAGCAGGTTATATGAAGCACAAATTTCAGGCAGCACGCTTTTCATGGATGCAACCTGCAGGCTGCCTGTTGTAAGATAGCAGTAACCCAAAATACGGACAGCATCGTAGGCGGATAAGGTATTTACATTAGGCTGCAGACCGGTTGCCTGTTCAATCCTTTGCGATAACTCGGCAGTTTTCTTTGGCGTGAATCTGGCGGTTCCGATACCAACGTTCGGAGCTGTAAAATTTACCTGCATTGCAAAATTGGCCACCGGCTGATTGCCTACCATATCATTGAGAACAGCATTTCCATCACACCCGTACCAGTTTACAGAGCCAAGATCGGACTGCGCGATTGCCGCATTCAGCATCGGAGTTGATTCATCGGTCCCAAAATAACAGATGCCAACTTTATTTGCTCCAAATTGAGCTTTTGCCTGAACCACCTGATCATTCAAATCAGCGGCTATCAAATTAAAATCATTGGTGTTAACCGGGTAATTGATCGAATTTATTATGGTACCTCCTGACGATTCAAAATCTGATTTGAACGCATTATAAAGTCCATAGCCGTAATTGTCATTTCGCCAAACAACAATGACAGCATTTTTTCCGTCATAATGCAATAACTTGCTGATTGCCTTTGATTGTTTTGTGTCGTCAGGCACCAGGCGAAAAAGGTTGTCACCAGGAATTGCCAGTGAGGGTGCAGTGCTGTATGCATTCAGCATAAGCATCTCTTTATTGTTAATCTGATCCCTGATGGCACCGAGTTCCATACTTGAAGCGGGTCCGCCTGCCAGTATGCTGACTCCCTGTGCATGCAGGGCTTCAAGCGCTTTTATGGCTTTGAGTGAATCAGATTCCGTGTCCTGGAACATCAGCTTGAACCGAACCGGGGAACCGGCAGCGGCCATCAGGTCATTTAAATCGCTTATGGATAATTCCATGGCGGCCTTTCCTAATACTCCCTCGTCACTTGTTGACAAAGGCAGCAATGCCCCGATCTGGATTTCATTATCAACCGGGATGATTATAGAGGATTCCTTGGTACAGCTGGTGAAGCCGATGATTGATGCGAAGAAAATCACGCACAAGGCTATAAGCTTGATATTGTTTTTCATAAGGATTGTTTTAACAATAATTGTGACTCGACTAATGGAATTTGTATTATATTTTTGTTATTTATATGCAGTCCAAATATACGATGAATTATTGATACAGGCAAACCGATCATAATGTGGCGGGATCCTGCTGGACCGATTCAATAAGCCTTTTATTTGTCACCGGGGGATCTGTTTTGTAGGGGTGTTCAAAAAAAAAAGGCTTCCATTATTTTTGGAAACCTTTTTTTTACTGGTGATCCCGGCGCGACTCGAACGCGCGACCCACAGCTTAGAAGGCTGTTGCTCTATCCAACTGAGCTACGGGACCCCTTACAGACTGCAAAAGTAACAAATATTAAGTTTTTAACAAATGATCCGGTCTTTCGCGGGAAATCTTAATTTTGTAAAACACTTTACAGCGTTAAAATTCTTACCTATGCGGATATTACATGACAATGTTATCGGTCTTGTTATAGACTTTCAGGAAAGGCTTTACCCCTTGATCTGGGAACATGAGAAGTTGACCAGGAATGTTCCCGTTCTGCTTGAAGGGTTAAAGGCCATGGGAATCCCGTTGATGGTGACCGAGCAATATGTCAAGGGCCTCGGCCCGACAGTTCAGCCCATTGCCGGTTCCATCCAGGGAATTGAGCGGATTGAAAAGGCGTCATTCAGCTGTTGCGATGAACCCAGTTTTATGATGGCCCTGGCCTCGTCGGGAAGGGATTATGTGGTTATTGCAGGTATTGAAAGCCATGTGTGCGTGCTCCAGACGGCGATCGACCTTCAGCATAACGGGTATCATCCCGTGGTGGTGGAGGATTGCATATCCTCCCGGAAAGAAAATGATAAAAAAATAGCGCTTGAACGAATGCGCCACGAAGGGGTAATCATAACCACTTATGAAGCCATTCTGTTTGAATTGTTAAGATACTCAGGCGGCGAGACGTTTAAAGCTATTTCAAGGCTGGTGAAATGACAAGAATGGGATAATGTGCTGATGTGCTGATGTGCTGATGAGATAATGTGGTGATGAAAAATAGCTGCACTTGATTTTTTGGGTTTGATTTTTGAATATTTATAATGTCCTCTGACGAAATTACTAACGGCAACGGTGAAAATCCTGAACTTGAATCGGGAAAACTGCAGGAAACAGTACATCTGTCGCAGATGTACCAGAGCTGGTTTCTCGATTACGCATCATATGTGATACTCGAACGGGCCGTTCCCGAGATTACCGATGGATTGAAACCGGTGCAGCGGCGCATCCTTCATGCCATGAAGGAGCTGGATGACGGGCGATACAACAAGGTTGCCAACATCATTGGCCATACCATGAAGTACCATCCCCACGGCGACGCATCCATCGGCGATGCCCTGGTGCAACTGGGACAAAAGGACCTGCTGGTCGACTGCCAGGGAAACTGGGGCAACATACTCACCGGCGACAGCGCTGCGGCTCCCCGGTATATCGAGGCACGTCCGTCGAAATTTGCCCACGAAGTATTGTTCAATGCAAAGACCACCACCTGGCAGGCATCCTATGATGGCCGGAACAAAGAACCCGTTGCATTGCCTGCCAAATTCCCCCTTTTACTGGCCCAGGGCGTTGAAGGAATCGCGGTGGAGCGGGCTTCAAAGATACTTCCCCATAACTTCACCGA
>CAZPWZ010000298.1:0-3888 GCA_964590675.1 uncultured Draconibacterium sp. | reverse complement strand
CAGTTATGAAAGGCAAAATGAAAAAAATAACGAAATACAGAATTCTATAAGCTTTCCTCATAATCCTATCTTGATAATCAAACAAATCCTGCCCGCACTGGTCACTTGTCACTCGTCATTGGTCATTGGTCACTCCCACTCTATCGTCGCAGGCGGCTTTGAACTGATATCATAAACAACCCGGTTAACCCCTTTTACCTTATTGATGATATCGTTACTCACCCTGGCCAGGAAATCATAAGGCAGATGTGCCCAGTCAGCCGTCATGCCATCCGTGGATGTCACCGCACGCAGGGCAATCACATTCTCATAGGTGCGTTCGTCGCCCATAACACCAACAGACTGAACAGGAAGCAGTACTGCAAATGCCTGCCAAACAGTATGATACAAATCATGCGCCCGCAAACCTGAGATGAACACATCGTCGACCTCCTGCAGCAGGCTGACCTTCTCCCGGTCAATGTCACTAAGAATACGGACAGCAAGTCCAGGCCCCGGGAAGGGATGGCGGTTGAGGAACTCCGGATCAAGGCCTAAGGTTCGTCCGACCTTTCTTACCTCATCCTTAAAAAGACTGTTCAGCGGTTCAACAATCTTCAGATTCATGAAATCGGGTAATCCACCCACGTTATGATGCGATTTGATGGTGGCCGAAGGGCCCTTCACCGAATGCGATTCAATCACATCCGGATAAATAGTTCCCTGCGCCAGCCACTTGATATCCTGTATTTTATGTGCTTCTATGTCGAATACGTCAATAAAGGTTTTCCCGATAATCTTGCGCTTTTGCTCTGGATCAGCAACTCCCTTGAGCGCGTCGAGGAAGAGATCGCGGGCATCAACACCAACAACGTTCAGATCCAGCGTTTTATAACGCTCCAGCACTTTGGTGAACTCATTCTTCCGGAGCAATCCGTTGTCGACAAAAATGCAATACAGGTTTTTCCCGATGGCCTTATTCAGCAACATGGCTGCTACAGATGAATCGACGCCGCCCGACAATCCAAGCACGACTTTATCGTTTCCGAGTTTCTGCTTTAAGTCTGCAACGGTGCTTTCAACAAACGATTCGGGCGTCCAGGACTGATGGCATCCGCAGATGTTCACCACGAAATTTTTCAGCAGGATCAATCCCTCCGTGGTATGGTAAACCTCAGGATGGAACTGGATGCCATAGGTTGGTTCACCTTCAATGCGATACCCGGCAAACCGGACATCGGCAGTGCTGGCAATGATTTCAAAATGCGAAGGTGTGCTCAAAATGGTATCGGCATGCGACATCCACACCTGTGTTCCCTGGGTCATTCCCCGCACCAGGTCACTGGCGCCTGAAATGAAGGAAAGGTTAGCACGTCCATATTCACGGATCTTTGACGGCGCAACAATACCACCGGAATCCTGGGCAAGATATTGTGCTCCATAACATACTCCAAGGAGCGGGATCTTTCCCCTGATAGCCGAAAGATCAGGGAAAGGTGCATCATTATCACGCACCGAAAATGGGCTTCCCGAAAGGATTACGCCCTTGAAATACTTGTCGGGTGCCGGAAATTTATTATACGGATGGATTTCACAATACACATTAAGTTCCCTCACCCGTCGTGCGATAAGCTGGGTGTACTGGGAGCCAAAATCCAGGATCAGAATGGTTTCTTGCATAAGGCAAATATAAAGAAAAAATTACCGGATCAAAGTCGCTTTAAAAAGGGTTGAATTTCCCACGGCATCCGCAACCATCAAAACGAAATGGTTCTTACCCGGCTTTATGTTCTCATCAAAGGCATATACCAGCAGGCGGTTCTTCTCGTCATAATCCATCAGTATCCATTTCCCGTTGATGGTCCCGCGGTAAACCTTTATCCCTGAAAGATTTTCCGACACCTTGATCTGGATGGACGACTGCTTGCTGACCTTCTTATTGTGGTAAATATTGATCGGCTTGACTACCGGGGGTTCTGTATCAACAGCAATGGTATAGTTGCCAAAATCACGGATCCGGGTCTTCATCCAGCCATTTTCATAGGTTCCTCCTCTGCTGCTGAACTTGTTGCCGGGCAAGACTTCAACAATCACCGCCTTCCCTTCGAGATGGGCGGGCAGTGATTCAGTCTTGATCGACAAGGTGCAAAAGGTGTGCAACGGGGAATTTTTGTTCTGGAGATGATGAACATAGGCATAGGAACCGTTTACAGGCGGCGTTACGGTATATTCAAAAGGAAGATCATCATACAGGGCTTCCTTTGGAACATGAAACCTGCAATTGCTGCGTTCAAACTGGTTGTCGGCCTTGTAGGTCAGAACCTGCCCGGGAACTTTCCCTTTCGCCGTCAAACCTCCACCTTCGTTGGCCGGGGGACGGCTTTTAACATAAAAGACCAGGGTTGATTTGTTTCCCCATGCATCTCGCACTAAATACTGTATCTTATGTGTCCGGGCATCCGAAAAACTGATCACCCCGCGATTTTTCACATCCTTGTAAACGCTCAGCTTATTATTTGGCGCCACATACGACCTTTGGATCTTGCGTTTGCTTTGAATAAAAGCAGGATAGTCGATTACACTGTTGACGTAACGCGTTTCGGCAAAGGCAAAACGTTCAATATCCTGCGAAAACACCCTGACATCATCAACGGTAAGTTCAATCGCATGAACGCCTGTATTCAGCCCGCCCTCTCCGATATCTGAGGTTTCAACACCAAAGATAATGCTGCCCGAAAGCATGATGGTATCGGTAATTTTCAGTGCATAGCGCCCATTGACCCCGGTAACAGGGATCAGCAAAGGGATGCTGGAATTGTTGACCGTCGCATTCTCGCTGAAGGGATAAATCTTGATCGACGAAATCCTGGGCAAAATACCATCCTTCTGAATGAATCCGAAATCCAAAGGATCGATGATCTCCTGTGTTTGGGCATCCCTGATCTCGAAATGCAGATGCGGGCCACCCGACGAGCCTGAATTACCCGAATAGGCAATGATATCTCCTTTTTTTACCCTTAGGGCGCCAACCGGAACCTCAACATCAATGGCAAATGATTCAGTCTTATACTGCCTGTTTTTAACCCAGGATGCAATAGCACCTGCATACCGGTGCAGATGGGCATACAGGGAGGTGTACCCGTTAGGATGGGTTATGTAAAGTGCCTTGCCAAAACCCGAAGGCGACACATTCACCCTTGAAACATAACCATCTGCAATCGCGTAAATTGGTTTGCCCGTTACCCCTGCAGTCCGGATATCAATGCCTGAGTGAAAATGGTTTCTGCGGATCTCGGCAAAAGCGCCGGAGAGTGTGATCGGAAAATTGACCGGTGAACGGAAATAGTTGTCAGGATAGCTTGCCTGACCCTGCACGAAGATCAACGGATGCAACAGCAGCAGGGCGGTTATGATCAGCCGGTAAATCTCTCTGTTCATCGGACGGGTAAAAAGGAATAGTTCGTAGAATAATGGATCATCTGCCGGGCAAAATCATCCGGGTAGGTAATCCGCACATCCGAAATGGTATCTCCGGAAAAAACAAGTGAATACTCAGGGTTGATGAAGCCAGTGTAGGGTGCAATGTTCAGCTTTGCATACCGGGCAAGCACCTCCTTATGCAGTTCGGGATCCACCTGCACAGCGTAGTTCTCAACAAGTTCCTTTGCCGCCGCATAATCGCCCTCCGACGTGATCCGCTGAATAATTTTAAGCAGCTCCCCGAATTGCCATCTCAGGTTATCATAATCATTGATCCGGAAATAGCTCTTCCCATTCCTGGTAACCTTTTCAATGATGTTATTATACTTCGAATGTTTAAATATCCATTGCGCACTGAGGGCCCGGTCGCGCATGTGCGATTCCTCGATGGTCTTTCTCGGCTGAATGCGGACAAGTTGCGTCATCAAA
>CAZPWZ010000297.1:0-3945 GCA_964590675.1 uncultured Draconibacterium sp. | reverse complement strand
CCGGAAAAACAGAATCTCAGATGAACGAACTGCGCCAGCAATATGCCGACCTGCTTCATAATGCGCACATTAATTGCGGGTTCAACCTCACCGTCCGCCATGCTAACTTTGATGAGGTAAAAGATATTATCCGCTGGTTCCGCCAGAATATCAGCAAGGTCAATCACATGTCGCTCATTGCCTTCCGGGGAATTCCGCGGTTTGAGGGATATGAAATGGTAGCCGGCGGACAGCCTGTTGATGCGGGTCTTTTTTCGAACAATGTCGAAAGTGATGAAGAGATCAATATTTCGACCCTGGACATCCACCGGAAACTCCTGGAGGATTTCAGCCATCTGCATCCATGTGCCTACCTGCCCGGAACCTCGAAACTTGATACGTATAAAATGCTGATCATAAATAATATAGGATCAAAATCACGCATTTACGGGGAAATGGGAGGAAAAACGATTGAGATCTACCAGTTCATGCATCACCTGTTGTTCAGGAAGTATGATGCCACAATGCCCCCGGCAGGAAAAACCGTCTTCCTGTTATCGCTGTTCGATAAACGGGTCCGGAAAACTTTTGCAGCCTATTTAAAATCGGTGCTAATGAATCCGCTCAGGCTCTTTGAAGGCATTTATGTCCAATCGATCAACCTTCAGCAGCCCTTCGAATTCATTGACTGCGAAGCCAACCTCTGCGACGGCTGCGTGAACCTGATGCCCTACAAGGGCAAGATGATCAATTCATGCAGGCTGGATGAATACCGGATTGCCGGGGGACCGATCCACTTCATAAGGAAATGAGACGGTTTCTGCAGAAATCGGTTTTAATCCTGCTTTATGGGATTGTTGAGGCTGCCAACCATTTTTTCCTCGCACTTGATGAGATCTTTTATCCCTCGTACCGGCAAGTCATCATAAAATCACCCCTGTTCGTCATCAGCATGCCCCGCACAGGCACCACCTGGCTGCAGAACGTGTTATGTTCCGACAAGGAGCAGATCACCTCGATGAAATTATGGGAGATGGTTTTTGCACCATCTGTTATCCAGAAGAAATTATTCCTGCTATTAAGGAGAATCGATAACAGGTTAAACCATTTTCTTACCCGAAAACTCCGAAAACTGGATACTAAACTCTTCAGGGATTATCATCCAATCCATCCCAGTTCGCTGTTCGGATACGAGGATGATGACCTGGCATTGCTGCCAATCTTCTCCAACCTCTTCCTGGTGTTCATTTTCCCTAAACTCAGATTATACGATTTCCTGATCCGGTTCGATCAATCTCCCGACGAAAAACGAAAAACAAGGGTGATGAACTTTTATAAAAACTGCATCAGGAAGCACCTTTACGTGTTCGGGAAAGATAAAATATACTTTTCGAAAAGCGCCAGTCACGTACCTAAAATGCAGTCGCTGAGACAAGCCTTCCCCGACGGCTGTTTCATTTACACGGTCCGTAAGCCCGAACAGGTCGTTCCATCCGCCATCAGCCTGTATATCAGGTTTTCGGAAATTTTTCATACGCCGGTCAGCGTGAAAGTGATCACTGAAAGAACAATGAACACTTCCGACCACCTTTTTTCCTATCCGCTTGAAGTCTTTCAGGAATGGCCAAAGGAGCGGTATTTCATCAACCTGTATGAGGATCTTGTTGAAAATATCGAACAGGAGGTCACGAAAATTTACACCTGCTTCGGGTTGAAGCTATCCGGGGATTTTCGGAAAGTACTGGCAAATGAAAGACTCCGCGCGAAATCCTTTAAAAGCGCCCACGTTTATTCACCCGGGAAATGGGGTGTCACAACCGGTGAAATAACCGCGAGATACCGGAAGGTGTACGAACAATATAAAGAACTGCAGGGTATCGCCCTTTGATCAACACCTGTTTTTTTACGTAAAAAATTTTTTGTTAATTTTTTAACATTACTCTTGACATGGGAATTTTATATTATTATATTTGGCTTTCAAATATGTCAATAGCATATCTTTTTCTTGCTTAAACGTTGTTTATCAAGATCATTAGATTTTTGATTCGAGCCGCTGCAATAAACATAAAATATTCCTGCTGTAACGTTATTCGCTTCCCGGCAGGGATCTGTAATTCAATAAATATTAACCGAATCAAAAAACAGGGCTATGAAAAACTTTTTACAATTGATCGCCGTGACAGCGATCCTTGGGTTACCATGCCAGGCACAGACTAATCAGGATCCGACCCGGAGTCAGGAACAACCTGTCGATTGCAGGATGCCTGCTCCGGATCCTGCAACCGGGCTTATCCCCTTAAGGAACAGCACAGACCGTGTCATTGTTCCAACCGACCAGACTTTCGCTCCCCTGATAGCGGGAACCTACGAAGTGGGAGATAATCAGCCGGCACTCAAGAAACTGAAAGATGTCGCAGCCCAGCTGAACGCTGCAAGCATTAGCGGTAACATCATTTATGAATTGAATGACACCTATGACGGGACTACGGGCGAAGTATTCCCTGTAATTTTCAACCAGCTGAGTATGACCGGAGGAAACTGGTCGGTTACAATCAGGGTAAAAAGCGGCGTAGCCGGCAGGGTGACTTCAGGAAATACTGCCACCACCCTGATTACATTCAACGGTGCCGACAACATCATACTCGACGGCCGGGCAGGTGGGACTGGATCAGCCATTGCATGGAGCATAAAGAACTCCAATACTGCCGGTACTGCCATTGGATTACAAAACGACGCCCAGTCCAACATTATCAGGTACTGTGACCTGGTGGCCGTAAATCCTTCATCCGGGGTAGTTGTTTTCGGATCGACGACAGGTCCGCAGGGCAATGACAACAATACCATCTCAAACTGCAACATTCATGATAACGGCATCAACATGCCGGGTTACGGTATCTACTCGGCCGGGCTGGTCACCTCACCTTCTGCCTATAACAGCGGAAATACAGTTTCAAACTGCAACATTTACAATATGTATGCGGACGGGGCATGGGTCGAGGGAATTCTCCTGCTGAACGGATCTACAGCCTGGACCATCACCGGCAACAGCTTTTACCAGACTGTCCCAAGAACCAATACCCTGTATACCAATTTCACGATGATTGACATCAACAGCGGTGACGGGTACGTCATTACCGGCAATTACATCGGCGGTTCGGCTCCTCAATGCGGAGGCACGCCCTATACGATCAACGGGGTGACCACCGACAAGACATTTTACGGAATTTACCTGGGCGCCAACCTGGGCCTTAACAATGCGAACTCCATCCAGGGAAATACAATCAGCAATATCTCCATGCAGTTCTGCAATACATCCATTTCGCACGTCAACCTGATCGTATTCAGCGGAATCATTGCTATAAACGGTATAGATAACATAGGAAACATCACCCCGAACATCATAGGCTCCGACATCGCCACAGGGGCACTGACATTCACACCCGGGGCTTTAACCTGGGGTGGGCATGTATTGAGCATCTATTTTGTTGCTGCAGGAGGTACCATCCAGAATAACAAGATCGGAGGAATTAATGTGAACGGTACACCAACGGGCACTTGTAACCTTTTTGGCATTCAGGCCAACACAGTCTGTAACAGTGATTTTGTTGTTTCCGGCAATCTTATCGGCAGCCTGGCGACTGCCAACAGTATCCAGGTCAATGCATCGTCAACTTGTTGGTTTCAAGGCGGCGGACTTAATCTGACCTGCGGATCGTTTGCACCAATCATTGTAACACAAAATACCGTTGCCAATATTTCGATCAGTTCACTCAGTACCCAGAGTTATTACAAAGGAATTATTATTTCGGCTTCATATCCAGGAAGTTTGTGTTCCCAGAATGTTGTTCGGGATATTGCCAACAATGCTCCCAATGCAGGTTTGACAGGAACTTCTTCCATTATAGGCATGCAATTTCTTATTTCCGCTCCGACAATCATCAGCAGGAACACTGTTTTTAACCTGCT
>CAZPWZ010000296.1:0-3945 GCA_964590675.1 uncultured Draconibacterium sp. | reverse complement strand
GAGGACCGGCCAAACCATTGACCATCGCGGAAATGGAAAGATAAACATCTGTCAATGAACTTGCAAAAAGATTGCCTGCATGCGCACTCACATTTCCTGCTTCATGGTCGGCATGAACAATAAAGTGCATCCTGGAAACATCGTCGTAAGGTTTTCCGATGCCCATCATATGAGCAAAATTCCCACCGAAATCAAGGTTCGGATTCGATTGTATCCTTTTCCCGTCACGGTAAAGCTTAGCATAGATGTAGGTCGCAATTTCAGGCAACTTGGCCAGCATATTCAATGAATCCTCAAAGGTGGGATCCCAGTAATCAAGTTTATGCAGCCCACCGGCATGGTATTTCTTGGTAAAGAAGGATTCGCGGTGCATGGTCAGGATGGCGGTCGAAAATATCGTCATCGGGTGGCTGCAGCATGGCATTCCGTCAATTACTTCATAAATGTACCTTGGAAGAATCCTGCGCTGATTAAATTCATCAGCAGTAGCAGCAGCCTGCTCTTCGGTAGGCATATCGCCTGTGAGGAGCAGAAAGTAAAGACCTTCAACCAACGGCATATCGGAATGTGGCGCTTTGGGAAGCTTTTCAAATACCTCAGGAAGTGTATATCCGCGGTAACGGATACCTTCCATGGGATCAAGGTATGAAATATCCGAAACCATAGATTTAATGCCTCGCATCCCTCCGATGATCTGGCCGATGGTAATTTTATCGACTACAACATCACCGTATTCCTTTAATAACCTTTCGGTACGGGGTCTCCAGTCAAGTATTTTTTCGTGCAGAATGTCCTTAAGTCTTTTTGCCATTGGTTTTAAATCTAAAAGGTTACAATTTGTAGTTCATTTTCAGTTATTCCGGATTGTATTGACCACTTCTGTCCCGAATTCAGATGTTTTCAGTTTGGTGGCATTTTCCATCAGCCGGTGAAAGTCGTAGGTAACTTTTTTGGCCAGAATGGTTTTCTCAATACCGGAATATATCAGCGCTGCCGCTTCATCCCAGCCCATGTATTCAAGCATCATGGCACCCGAAAGGATGACCGAACCCGGATTAACCATATCCAGGCCGGCATATTTTGGAGCAGTGCCATGGGTTGCCTCAAAAATAGCATGACCAGTAACATAATTGATGTTTGCGCCCGGAGCTATGCCAATCCCATCGACAATGGCGGCCAGGGCATCGGAAATATAATCACCATTAAGGTTAAGTGTAGCAATAACCGAATATTCGGCAGGTCGAAGCAGGATTTGCTGAAGGAAAGCATCAGCGATCACATCCTTCACCAGGATCTTTCCTGAACTGATGGCATGCTGCTGTGCAGCATCGGCTGCTTCCTTGCCTCCGGATGCGGCTATTTCATCATATTCGGCCCAGGTAAAAGTCTGATCTCCGAATTCACGGCGTGCAAGTTCATAACCCCAGGTTTTAAAGGCACCTTCGGTGAACTTCATGATATTGCCCTTGTGCACAATGGTCAGCGAAGGCAAACCACGCTGCAGGGTGTATTTAAGTGCAGCCCTCACCAGTCGCTCTGTTCCTTCTTTCGACACCGGCTTGATTCCGATGGAACTGGATTCAGGAAGACGTAGTTTCTTTACACCCATCTCTTCAATCAGGAATTTCTTCACCTTGTCGGCTTCGGGTGTCCCGTTCATGTACTCAATTCCGGCATAAATATCCTCGGTGTTCTCCCTGAAAATATGCATATCGACCTTCGAAGGATCCTTCACAGGGCTGGGAACACCTGTGAACCAGCGGACAGGGCGAAGGCAAACATACAGATCAAGCTGTTGCCTCAGGGCAACATTCAGTGACCTGATACCACCACCCACCGGGGTTGTCAGCGGACCTTTAATCCCTACCTTATAATGCTTGAAAGCTTCGAGTGTTTCATCGGGTAACCAGTTTCCGGTTTTGTTGAAAGCTTTCTCACCTGCCAACACCTCTTTCCAGACAATTTTCCTTTTTCCATGATAAGCCTTTTCAACAGCGGCATCAAGCACGCGTTGCGATGCTGCCCAGATGTCCGGCCCGGTACCATCCCCTTCGATAAACGGGATTACCGGTTCATCGGGAACATGCAGATTTCCACCTGTAACAGATATGATTTGTTCACTCATTCCTTGTATTGAATTAAGTAATTATGTAATTTTTTGAATACACTCTGAAAAGCAAAGATATAAAAAGGATTTTGAACTCCAAACCCGATGTTTACTAACAATTTTTAATGAAAATTGTTTGCATATAAGGCTTACCAAAGTCGATGTAATGTTTGATTTATGAACTTATGATCGAAATAAAAAAAGAGGAGCTTATTTCTTCAGAAACGCTTGCATTGCTGATCACAAAAATCCCTGAAGGAAAAGGACTTGTAGTGTCTGATGGTGACTGTGTATTATGTAACCGGCTCATCCTCTTACTTCTGAAGGCTGACCGGGAAAAGAGACTTATTTTTACAACCTTTGGTTCATCATTGTTCAAAAACCGGGAGACGCAAGAAATTACACCCCAAAGCCTGATATACATCAGCCAGGCCGGCACATTTAAAAGATCAGAGGCCGTGTTGGAGATAAGCCAGGCCATTCCACAGTTTGCGCTGCTGACCAGGGTAATGAAGTTTGTCCCTGTATCCATAAGGGAAGCACTTTATCGTTTTGTTGCCCGATACCGTTACACTATTTTCGGAAGAACAACAAAATGTATACTCCCGTCATCGGAAGATGCCGGCAGGTTTATAAAATAATTCCCAGTTCACGGTTTTACAAAGGAAATTTAAAGAATACATCTTTATAAATTATATAACTTTGCAATTCAACTCAAATGCAGTTTACAGCAATAAACTTTCAGGTTAAAGATTTCTGCTGATGCATACCAACATTACTACTCAAGTCTACTTTTTATGAAAAGGATCACCTCCCTGGCCATTGTTACCCTGATCATTATAATATTTTCATCATCGTTTGCATTCGCACAAAACGGAACAATCAGGGGATTTGTGTATGAGAAAGAGACCGGAGAACCGGTAATTTTCACCAATGTATACCTGTTCAGGACCTCCCACGGAGCAGCCACCGATGTCAACGGTTATTTTACCATCTCAAAAATTCCTGATGGCGACTACACCCTGATGGTAACCTATCTTGGCTATGATACCCTCCGCGAGAAAGTCAGTATCCGTGGAAATACTGTCCTGACGAGGAAGCTTTTCCTGAACAAGGCAGCATTCAATCTTGAAGCAGTTCAGATTACCGCAGAACGTGAAGAAGCCCGAAGCGATACAAGAACTTCAGTCATCAAGCTTACACCCAAACAGATCAGCCGTATTCCGACCATCGGAGGCCAGGCTGATCTTGCCCAGTACCTCCAGGTGCTTCCGGGTGTTATTTTCACCGGTGACCAGGGTGGTCAGCTTTACATCAGGGGTGGCTCACCCATACAGAACAAGGTGATTCTTGACGGGATGATAGTCTACAACCCATTCCATTCCATCGGCCTTTTCTCAGTTTTCGATACCGATATCCTGCGCAATGCCGACATCTACACCGGCGGTTTCAACGCCCAGCACGGAGGCCGGATTTCATCTGTAATGGACCTGACCACCCGCGACGGAAACAAAAAGAGAATAGCAGGAAAAGCAGGGGCCAGCACTTTTGGTGCAAAACTGATGGTGGAAGGGCCCATTAAAAAGCAAAACGAATCGGGCGGAGGCAGCACTTCCTTCCTGCTTACTGCAAAGAACTCCTATCTGAAAGAATCTTCGAAACTTTTATACAATTACATCGATACAGCCGGACTTCCCTTTAATTATACGGATGTGTACGGAAAAGTATCCATCAACGGAGAGAATGGATCAAAGATCAATTTCTACGGTTTTAACTTCAGGGATAAAGTTGACTATGATAACCTGGCAAGCTATAACTGGAAGTCTTCAGGTGGCGGT
>CAZPWZ010000295.1:0-3975 GCA_964590675.1 uncultured Draconibacterium sp. | reverse complement strand
CCGGACGGGGACCCAGTTTGTCAGTCCCGACGAAGTGGCCGATAAAATCATCCAGAAGGATCCCTCCATCCAGCTGATCGATGTGCGGAATCCCCGGGAATTCGACATGTACAGTCTTCCGGGGGCTATCAATATCCCGTTGCAGGATATACTTTCGGAAAACAATTATGATATGCTGAACCAGGGCACTAAAATGAACATTTTTTATTCCAATGGGGCAACCGAAGCCAATGAAGCTTGGTTGCTGACAAGGCAACTTGGCTATCAGAATAACTATGTCCTCCAGGGGGGTCTGAATTACTGGATGGAGACCATACTGAATCCTTCGCAGCCCGGAACCATCGCGGCGAATGATGAAATCGCCCGGTATGACTTCCGAAAAGCCGCATCCATGGCATTGGGAGGAGGAGCAGTGTCAGCGATCGTCCCGGCTTCTGACCAGGGTGCTGCAAAACCCAAACCCGGGGTGGTTCCTGTGAAGAAAAAGAAGAAAGCTTCAGGCGGATGCTGATCCTGTTTTTATTATCTGTGCGTTTGAGTTTGAGCCGGGGTTTGCATTAAATTGAAAAATCAAACTGCAGAATTGTTAACATTCCAGAAGGTCACCTCTTTCATTTACATTCATGAACAGCCGCCTGATCTCATCCGGAGAAAGAAAGTTTATCTCCATTAACCGGTGAGGCACCTGCCCCGGCAGATCAAGCAGGCTCAATTTCCCGGTTTTAATATTGATATCCATCACCGGCAGGATGCGTTTGTGATAAAACCCGCACAACGGTTCGATAAATCCATTGTGGCATGGTACCACCATTCTGAGGTTTTCATCCAGGGAAGACATCAACAAACTGATCACCTCTTTGGAAACATTCGGCATGTCGCAGGTCAGAACCAGATTCCAGTCCGTTGCACTTGCCAGGAGTCCGGAGTGGATCCCTGCAAGCGGGGCTTTGATATCAACAGCATCGGGGATAACAGGGAATCCAAGTTGATCGAGATCGCGGTTGTTGGCACTGAGGAGGATATCACCCGTAAATTTCAAAGCCAGATCGATGGAATACTGTATCAGGGATTTTCCATGGAAAGGAACAAGCGCCTTGTTTTCGCCCATCCGTTTGCTTTTACCTCCGGCCAGAATGATCGCAGTCAGGTTCATGTATGTAAATGTAAAAAAGAATCCCGACCCCGGGATACATAAATAACTTTGTAATTTATCTTTCTCCAATAAATCTGGTCCGGATTTTTATTCGTCTGTGTATCATGAG
Source organism: uncultured Draconibacterium sp. (assembly GCA_964590675.1). Taxonomy (GTDB): domain Bacteria; phylum Bacteroidota; class Bacteroidia; order Bacteroidales; family FEN-979; genus CAIVAT01. The sequence goes on along the minus strand of CAZPWZ010000295.1, from coordinate 2,713 downwards.
CTGATTTTCATGTAAATTTATCCCGTAATTAATGCGGTGAAACATGAAAAATTCTTTCAAACCAGTTCATTACATCCTCATGATTTTAGTGGGAATGCTGATGATGTTTACCAGTGGCTGCAAGAGTTGCAAAAACGAAAAGGCTGTTGTTTCAACGATAATCAGCGCCACCTCCAATGAGGTGAAAGATGCAGACGGCAATACCTACCATACCGTGACCATCGGGAGCCAGGACTGGCTGGTGGAGAATCTGAGGGCAACACGCTACCAGAACGGGGAGGCGATCCCCATGGTAACGGGCGAATCGGAATGGAACAAACTGGCAACCGGCGCTTTCTGCAATTATGAAAATGATGCGGTCTATGGTTCCGCTTATGGCCATTTGTATAACTGGTATGCCGTGATCGACAGCCGCAATATTTGCCCGAAAGGGTGGCGTGTACCAACAGATGAAGACTGGGATATCCTGACCTCATTTCTCGGCGGGGATGTTATTGCTGCCGGCAAACTGAAAGAATCGACCGCAGCCTACTGGGATTCACCTAATGTTGGTGCAACCAATGAGAGCGGTTTTACAGCCTTACCCGCTGGCTACCGGAGTGTTAAAGGTGAATTTCACAGCCTGGGAAGCTATACCTTTTTCTGGTCCTCAACCGGGTATGCCGCTGAAACAGCCTGGTGCCGGTTTTTTCAAAATGCCAGCGACCAGATCGACCGCACCGACAATTACAAAGCCTTTGGATTTTCAGTCAGGTGCATTAAGGACAAATAGCAAGTAAGAATTAGGATCCATGGTCATTTGTATTTGAGCATGTTTAACTTATTGACAAGAAAATCCCTGGATTTAACCCCGACGATGCGATCAACCTCCTTGCCATTCCTGAAAATCACCATGGTGGGGATATTCCTGACAGCGTGTTTTTGAGCAATGGACTGGTATTCCTCGATGTTGACCTTGCAGATGGAGACCTGGTCGCCCACCACACCTGCCACTTCATTGAGTACCGGGATCATCATCTTGCAGGGCATGCACCAGGATGCCCAGAAATCGACGAGCGAAATACCGCTTTTAATCTGGTTATTGAAATTTTTATCGGTCAGGATTTTAATCTTCGGATTATCGGGTTCCATGGGGATGTTTTTCATCCTGCGATAGGCAAAAAAGAGGTACCCTGCGAAAACTGCGGCAATTGCAGCTATAATAATCATAATTATTGACATCATGATACTATGTTGTTTTTTAAGAAATGAAAAAATCGGAAAACAAGGGAGAGGGTGATCGGTTGGTTGACGGCTTATTCGCTATGGAGTTACCGGAATGATCTTTATTTCATAGGTAACCTCCATGGCCTTTTTATAGACAAAGGAAACGCCACAATATCGGTCCTGTGAAAGTTCCACTGCTTTTTTCAACTGATCGATCTGCAAATTATTCCCGGTAAATTCATAAATGATGTGCATCCTGGTGTAATGCTTAGGATGCTCGTCAGTTACATCAGCTTCTACCCGGATATTGAACGCTGTAAATTCTACCCGCATTTTTTTCAGAATGGAAACAACATCCATCCCAGAGCATCCAGCCAGGGCGGCAAGCATCAATTCCTTTGGCCGCGCTCCCTGGTCGCCACCGCCAACCAAAGGCAGCGCATCCATCATCACGTGATGCCCGCTAACATTGGCATCGAACAACATATTTCCCTTCCAGGAAGTATCAACTGTATGTTTCATAGTTTGTATCTTTTTAATAATCGTTATGTAAAAACACTGTAATACGGAAAAAGTACCAGGTCAAACGGCAAATTAAGCAACCTGCTTCCTGGCTGTCAGCAGAAATACCGGATACTCCCGGAAATCTCCCGTAACGGTTTTCTTTTTAATAACAAAGCATTGACCAGTGGCAATCTGTTCAAATCCCAGCTTCGTTAGCTGGCCGGCAAATATATCCGGTTCAAATCCATGATGTACATCAACATCCGGTCCATGGAATGAACCATCTTCAGGATAGAGGTCTGCAATGGCCAAATATCCTCCCGGGGGTAACATGTTGTAAAATTTCCCGAACACTGACTTCACATCCTTTATATGATGCATCACCATCTGACTAAAAATGAGGTCGAAGGTTTCACCTTCATATTCATGCTTTTCCAGGTCGAAGTTCAAGGTTTTAATCCGGCCGTGATCTCCGGCCGTGAGTTTGGATTTTGCCATTTGAAGCATTTCCACCGAGGTATCCATCAAGGTAACGGATGCCAGCCGATCCTTCAGGAAGAAACTCAGCAATCCGGTTCCGGCGCCAAATTCAAGCGCTTTCATAGATGGATCTGTCGAAATACTTTTCAGCATTTCCTCTGCCACTGATCTGGTGCGTTCCAGATGCATCTGGTTCTGGTCCCAGTGCTGGGCTATGTCGTCAAAATCAATCATACTTCATCGAGATTACTCAATGATAAGCTTATGAACCAGGGATGCATTGGATGTCTGTATTTTCAACATGTACATTCCTTTTGGATTGCCCGACAGGTCAATTGATTCAGGCAATATGGCTGCGGCTTTCAGTTCGGTTTGAAAAACTTTTTTCCCGGTAACATCAAAAACGGTGATCGCGGCTTGTTCATTTTCAAGTCCGTTAATCCTGATGGTGAATCTCCCGTGTGTGGGATTGGGCGAGATAACCACATTCCGCCCTGCCCTCTTAACCTTACCGAGTCCTGTT
>CAZPWZ010000294.1:0-3994 GCA_964590675.1 uncultured Draconibacterium sp. | reverse complement strand
ACGGACATGATCGTGGTGCCAAAGTGGTTGCAACCGGGTATGCTGATATTGGCTTTGATGTGGACATAGGCCCTTTGTTCCAGACGCCCGCCGAATCGGCTAAGCAGGCAGTTGAAAACGATGTCCATATCCTTGGAGTCTCAAGCCTTGCCGCAGGTCACAAAACTTTAGTGCCCCAGGTAATCGAGGAGCTTAAAAAGCTGGGCCGCGAAGATATCATGGTCATCGTTGGCGGTGTTATTCCTCCGCAGGATTATGACTTTCTCTACAAATCAGGCGCCGCCGCCATTTTCGGACCAGGAACCGTCATTTCTGAAGCAGGCATTAAATTGCTCGAAATCCTGATCGAAAGCCGGAAATAGTTGATGGAACTGCATTCATTCTCCCTGCCAAACGGGATCCGACTGGTACATTGTCCGGTTCAGACCCCTGTGGCCCACTGCGGCATTTTTATTCATGCAGGTTCGCGTGATGAAACTGACGCTGAACATGGCATCGCTCATTTTATCGAACATACGATTTTCAAGGGAACAGAAAAACGCAATGTCTTCCAGGTACTGAACCGCCTGGAAAACGTCGGCGCCGATCTGAATGCCTACACAACAAAAGAGGAGACCTGCATTCACGCATCCTTTTTGTGTGAACATTATGACCGGACCCTTGAACTTTTCCAGGATATCTTTTTTCATTCGATCTTTCCGGAAAAGGAGCTGGAACGGGAGAAGCAGGTTGTGGTGGATGAAATCAGGTCTTACCAGGACTCTCCTGACGAGCAAATATTCGATGACTTTGAGGATCTTGTCTTTGCCGGTCACCCGCTGGGAAAAAATATCCTGGGAACAGCAAAAAGTCTGAAAAAATTCAAACAGGCCGATATTCTGCGGTTCATTCACAACAATTACCGGCTGAGCGAGGTTGTTATCGCCTCGGTAGGAAAAATTGATTTTGCAAGACTTATCAGGATCGTCAACAAGTACTTCAGTGATCATCCCGGTCGCGGGCAAAGTCATCCGCGTATCGCATTCCGAGACTATAAGCCATTCATCAAAAGCCTGCGAAAGAAGACATCCCAGGTTCATTGCATCGTTGGTGCTCCTGCTTATGAATATGGCCATGCACGAAGGATTCCAATGGCGCTTCTCAACAACATTTTAGGTGGCCCCATCATGAATTCCCGGTTATCGCTCGCACTGCGTGAGCGTAACGGGCTTACCTATCATAATGAATCAAACTACGCGGCCTACTCAGATGCGGGCATTGTTCATATTTATTTCGGGACCGATCCTGCAAATTATGAAAAGGCGCTTGTTATTTTACACAAGGAGCTGAAGCGCCTGAGGGAGGAAAAGCTAAGCCCGGTTCAGCTGCACACCGTCAAAAAGCAAATTATCGGGCAACTGGCCATTGCCCAGGAGTCGAATCTGGCAGCCATGCTTGCAGTAGGTAAAAGTTATTTGCTGCAAAATCGTTTTGACCCGGTTGAAGCGATCATTGACAGAATCGGGTCGACAACAGCGGAGGAATTGATCGAAATTGCGAATGATATTTTTGATCCGACAATGCTTAGCATGCTGACATTCAGGTAAATTCGGCAATTATTCTTTGCTGGTACAACGATCGTAATGTGCCCCTTCACAGGATGCAAAATATGTGAAGTATCATATAATCGTCATGATGGAATCCATGTTGGCCTCCAGGATTGATTTTCTGTGTTGAAAAATGCCATTCACCTTTTGAAGGATGAACAAGTTATCGAGCAGTTTGCCGACAGCTCCTCCCGGAACTTTATAAAACAGTTTATCCGTCATCATTATCCCGTTTTCCACAACTTCAAAATGATGTTCGTGATGCCATATGCTATATGGTCCCGAACGCTGTTCATCAACGAAAAAAAACGGTTCATCTACATGGGTTATTTCTGTCACCCAGTTTACGGGAATGTTGAAAACGGGTGAAACTTTATAAGTGATGATCAATCCGGGATAAATTTTTTCAGGTACACTGGATGTGATGATGAAATTCATTTTCCTGGGGGTGATTTTACCCAGGTTTGCGGGGTTGCTGAAAAATTTCCAGGCCTCTTCCGCAGACAACGGTAAAAACTGTTTGAATTCCAGCTGGCGCATATCATTGGGTTTTGCTGAAGCAAAACTAATAAAATTCGGGAGACAGGATAAAAATGGGATAGTTCACAGGTTCTTTGTATTTTGCACCTGCAAAAATCTGTATCATGTTTGATGAACAAGTATATGCCTATTCCGAAGCCCATACTACACCTGAAATTCCCGTTTTAGCCAGGCTGAATCGTGAAACCCATCTTTCACAGGTGTACCCGCAGATGTTATCCGGTCATATCCAGGGAGCATTGCTCCGCATGATGAGCTATATGATAAGGCCGTTACGTGTCCTGGAAATAGGAACCTTTACGGGTTACTCAGCCATCAACCTGGCAGCCGGTCTTTTCGGTCCTGAAAATCCAGGATCATTGCAAGGTGATGGTTTTGACGGACCGCGGTTTGCAAGCCACAGCCTGCTCCATACAATTGAGGTCAATCCGGAACTCGAAGAGATGATCCGCAAATTTATCCGGGAAGCCGGGCTTGACGACAGGATCATTCTTCATATTGGCGACGCGCTTGAAATCATCCCAACCCTGGATGAAACATGGGACCTGGTTTTCATTGATGCCGACAAACCAAACTATTTGAATTATTACGAAATGGTTTTACCGAAATTGCGCCCGGGAGGATTTCTTATAGCCGATAATGTTTTATGGGATGGCAAGGTGCTTGACGAACCTGGAAAAATGGATAAGGATACACGCGGGATTGCCCAATTCAACGAGTTTGTTCACCGTGACGACCGCGTAGAGCATGTGATGCTCCCTGTAAGGGATGGATTGATGATCTGTCGCAAGAGATAACCAGCTGATTTATCCAACTCTGTATTCAAACTTCACCCCTTCAAGCTCCTCGTTGGCTTTAATGATCTTCTTTTTCAAATCTTCCTTAAACAGGATCATCTTTTTGTGAAGTTTTTCATCGCCGATGGCAAGAATTTCTGCGGCAAGTATGGCTGCATTCTGTGCCCCATTGATGCCCACGGTGGCAACCGGGATCCCCGGTGGCATCTGGACAATGGCAAGCAATGAATCAAGGCCTTCCAGGGAGGCCTTGATTGGAACACCAATTACCGGCAGGGTGGTCATTGCAGCAATAACCCCCGGAAGATGTGCTGCCATGCCTGCCGCGGCAATGATCACGCGGATGCCCCGATCATATGCTTTTTTAGCGAATTCTTCCACTTTATCGGGAGTCCGGTGTGCTGAGAGTGCATTGATCTCAAACGGGATCTGCATGTCATTCAGGAATTTGGCGGCAGCTTCCATGACAGGAAGATCGGAGGTGCTGCCCATGATGATGCTTACTTTAGGTTCCATCAATTCGGGTTTTGCGTGTTGAAAAACAAAAGTAATGATATTTTGACTAACTTTGCATAAAGGTAACATATGATTGATTATGACAAAGGTACAGGTCAGGGAACTGGTTTTTGAAAAGTTTATCAGCAGGGAGGAAATTGAATTCGCGGTGCAGAAGGTCGCTGATGGGATTAATCGCGACTATGCCGGAAAAAATCCTTTACTGCTGGCTATTCTTAACGGGGCGTTTATTTTTGCGTCTGACCTGATGCGAAAAATTACCATTCCGTGCGAAATTTCATTTGTTAAGTTTGCCTCCTATTCGGGGACAGTCACGACCACGAATGTCAAGGAGCTGATCGGACTGAATGAGGAACTCGAAGGCAGACATGTTATTGTTGTTGAGGATATTGTAGATACGGGCATCACGATGCACAAGTTGCTTGAGGATATCCGCGAAAAAAAGCCCCTGGATGTAAAGGTGGCATGTTTCTGTTTTAAAGCAGAAGCATTTCAGAAGAATTTTAAGATTGATTACTTAGGCATGGAAATTCCCAATGATTTTATCGTTGGTTA
>CAZPWZ010000293.1:2242-3995 GCA_964590675.1 uncultured Draconibacterium sp. | reverse complement strand
TCATCAATGACCGTCAATTTCAGGTTGCTCATCGCTGAGGTCATTATTTTGGCCCCCTCCCCGCTCCATCCATAGGATCCAAAGGCGGCAGCCAGCTTGTTGCGGTCGCGGATCGGATTGATGAGTGCAAATACCTGGTATATCGGCAGGAGTATGTTCTGGCTGAAAGTGGGACATCCAAGCACGATCGCCGAGGCCTGAATCAGTTTTTGCTCAATCTGTCCCAACTCCATTTTCTCGATGTCACAAAGGTCAACTTCAATATCACCGGCCATTTTAATCCCGTCAGCAATCATGCCTGCGATGATCCCGGTATTCCGGTAAGCAGAAACATAACCCAAGAAGACCCTGTTCGGCTTCTGGTCATTCAGCGTTTCACGGGCATATTGCTCCGACAGGTCGACATATTTTTTCCAGTTTTTCCGCAGCACCGCGCCGTGTCCCGGGCAAATCACCGAAATATCCAGGGGGCGGATCCGTTCAATGGCCTGCAGCATGAATTTGCTGTATGGCTTCATGATCACGTTGTAATAATACCGGAAAGCATCGTCGAAATCATCAACCAGGTCGTCAAAAACATTTTCATTGCAATAATGTTCCCCGAAAATATCGCAGGTAAAGAGCACCTTATCTTCCCTGAGATAGGACATGATCGAATCGGGCCAGTGAAGGTTGGCAGCGGCAACGAACTGCAGTGTTTTATTTCCCAGGTCGAGGGTTTGTCCGTCCCTGACGACCAGGTGTGGAAATTCAAAACCCAATAAATCTCTCAGGTAACGGATGGCATTTCCGCTACCTACAACCCTGGCGTTCGGTGCAACCTCCAGCAGGCGGGCAACGCAACCAGAATGATCTGGTTCCGTGTGATTTACAATAATATACTCGATTTCAGCAGGATTTCCCAGTGTTTTTAATTTTCCAAGGAAGGTATCCCAGAACTTCTCCTTTACCGTTTCAACAACTGTTTTTTTCTCCGCATTGATAAAATAGGAATTGTAGGTGGTGCCGAACTTGGTTTCCATCACGACATCGAATGTAACGATATCCCAGTCAAGCGCTCCGATCCAGTTTACGTCCTCCGTTACTTTTAACACCTTTTCGTCAGTCATTTTCTTCTCCATGCTTTGATTCATTAATCCATCAATCTAAAAATTACTTTTTATGCGTTGACCTTTCATTCCCTGGTTTGTTTTGGACTCTCAAACCACCGGAATATACCTCATTTTCATCACCATCATGGCCCATCTCCTGAACCGGGGTATTCGTTTACAGGGGCAATTCCATTTGTATCGCGTCACCCGGTTCATCCTCGGTTTTCGGTTGTTCCTGAACAGATTCCTGCTTCTTTCGGCGCCCGCGCTTTTTGGGTCCTGCTGATTCCTGCGATGGTTCCGTTAGTGAAACCGGTTCCTCAAGCAAGATAATCGTCGGCTGGATTTCCCCTTCAAAATCTGTTTTTTCAATGGCTGTCTTTTCTGCATCACCGATGGAGTCGACACGAAACTTCAATCCTGTTCCCGCCTGCAGGGGTTCCTCCGCAGCGCCTCCATACTTGCTGATTGAAACATCCGCAGCAGGTTTCCTATCCGCGGCAGGTTTCTCACCCGAGGCTTGATCCTCTTCCACGGCCGGTTTCACATACGTGACCGGTTTTTCATTCGTGACTGGTTTTTCATCCGCTGCCGGTTTCTCATTCGTGACCGGTTTCTCATCCGCTGGAGTTTTCACATCCGCTGCAGGTTTCACATCCGCG